>QKII01000219.1 GCA_003249625.1 Propionivibrio sp.
CCTGTCGGGCAACGCCAGCTGGACGTCGTCGTCGAAGGGCGAATTGCCGCGAGTTTCGAGTTCGAGGTCCGGTAACACAAGCGCGATTCCCGTTAGAATCCTTGGGCTAGATATTTCCGTCATTTCAGCCAGATCAGGAGAGTCGAATGGGAACCAGAGCTGTATCCGTCGTCGGTTTGGGCAACATGGGCACACCGATTGCCCGCAACCTTCTCGCCAGCGGCTATGCCGTCACGGTCTACAACCGTTCCCGTGACAAGGCGGCGCCGTTGGCCGCCGAAGGCGCGATCATCGCGGATTCCCTTTCGACCGCCGTAACGCCGGGCGGCGTGGTCATCAGCCTCCTGTCCAATGATGCCGTTCTGGAAGAGGCTGTGCTGGGTGCAGGAGGCTTTGCCGATGCGCTGGGGCAAGGCGGGTTGCACATCTCGATGAGCACCGTGTCCCCGGAAACCTCGCGCAAGCTGGCGGAGGAGCACGCCAAGCGCGGCAGCCTGTTCGTCGCGGCCCCGGTGTTCGGTCGGCCCGACGCGGCGGCCATACGCAAGCTGTGGATCTGCCTGTCGGGTTCGCCGGAAGCCAAGGCGCGGGCCTTGCCGATCCTCAATGAACTCGGTCAGCGCGTGCAGGACTTCGGTGATGCCCCCGGTGGCGCGAACATCGTCAAGCTTTCAGGCAACTTCATGATTCTGGCGGCGATCGAGGCGATGGCCGAGACGATGGCCCTGTGCGAGAAGAACGGGATCGAACGCCAAACCGTCTACGACTTCTTCACCGGCGCCAACTTCGCCTGCCCGGCGTACCAGAGCTACGGGAGGATCATCGCGCAGCGCGCCTACGAACCCGCCGGCTTCGTCCTCGAACTGGGGATGAAGGATATTCGTCTCGCACGCGAGACGGCTGCGGCCTCGAAGGTGCCGATGCCGGTCGCCGATTTCCTCTTCCTGCGCCTGCAGGATGCCGTTGCGCACGGGCGGAGCAAACTCGACTGGTCGGCGATCGAATTGGCGACGGCGGAAGCGGCGGGAATTCCCGTGCCGGCGCCGGTGTCGAAAGCATAGTGATTGAATCGAGAGTACGCGACTCCATGACCACAGCAGCTCTGAAATACGAATATCCACGAGTTCTCTCCATTGCCGGCTCGGACAGCGGCGGGGGGGCAGGCATCCAGGCCGACCTGAAGACGTTCTCGGCCCTCGGCTGCTTCGGCATGACGGCGATCACGGCGCTGACCGCCCAGAATACCTGTGGCGTGCGCAGTATCCATGGCGTACCGCCAGAGATGCTGCGCGACCAGATCGACGCCGTGATCGAGGATATCGGTGCGCATGCAGTGAAGATCGGCATGCTGCACGCGCCGGAAATCGTGTGCACGGTTGCAGAAGCGATCGACCGGCACGCGTTGCCGAACGTCGTCTTCGACCCGGTCATGGTGGCAACGAGCGGCGCGGTGTTGATTGAGCAGGCGGCGACCGATGCCTTGGTGCGCGAACTGTTCCCGCGTGCCGTGCTGATTACGCCCAATCTGGACGAAGCCGGGCTGCTGGTCGGGCGATCGCTGCGGTCGACGGACGACATGGCATTGGCGGCACGGCAACTGCGAGAGCAGGGGGCAAGGGCGGTGTTGGTCAAGGGAGGACACCTGCCGGGCGATGCGGTGATCGATCTGTTGCTGACCGCCGATGGCGAGATGCACTGGATGAAAGGCGAGCGCATTCCGAGTGCAAATACGCACGGCACAGGCTGTACGTTGTCGAGCGCCATCGCCGCACATCTTGCGTTGGGTGGCTCACTGGTCGAATCCGTGCAAGGTGCTCGCGCGTTCGTGCGTGGAGCGCTCGCAGCCGGTGCAGAGGTGCGTACGGGCAAGGGGGGCGGGCCGCTCAACCACGGTTACTCCCCTGTTGCGATGCGTCAGTTGCGGCTCGACGGCTCACGATGACTCCGCCTTCCCGCATTTTGTCCGGCTTGTTCCGCTCGTTGCGGCAGGATAGACTGCGGGCCGATTCGTTCTCGGCTTTTTATCGCTTGTTCACTACTTCCGTCAGCTTTCGCTGGTTTATCGT
>QKII01000272.1 GCA_003249625.1 Propionivibrio sp.
TCAGTTCGCCACCGCTGTCTTTCAGCTCGCGGACCTGATCGACGGTCAGCACGGTACCGGCGCCAACGAGGGCGTCGTCAGGCAGCGCCTGGCGGATCGCGGCAATGCTTTTAAACGGCTCCGGCGAGTTGAGCGGCACCTCGAGCAGGCGGAAACCCGCTTCGTACAGGCGGAGTCCGATCGCGACCGATTCGCCCGGGGTAATGCCGCGCAGGATCGCCACCAGCGGCAGTTGGTCACTGGCGGCAACGAAACGTTGTTCGACGGTAAGTTGGCTCATGCTGTTATCTCCTTCGCTCAGTTCGCGCCGACCAGGCCAGCGGCCAGTGCCAGGTTCCACAGGCCCACAGGCGCCGTGTTGTCGAGCACGGCGTCAGCGGTCTTGCCGAAGACCTTGAGCGACTCGGCGTAGCGCTCGCAGAGCGCCGGCGCACCAATCATCACCAGCGGTATTGAGGCGAGGTCGCCGGCACCGGCCATTCCGGAAACCAGTTCGTGACCGATCAGCAAGCCGGAAAGGTAGTCGGCCAATCCGGTCGGAGGGACCCGCCCGGTGAGGCCAAGCGTGCGCGTACCGAAGATCTGGTGGGTGAAGTCGCCAGGACCGCTAGCGCGCGCCGTGGCCAGGCCGAGTTCGAAGGCGGCTGCATCGGTATCCTTCTTGCCCTCGCTCTCGGCAGGCATCAGGCGGCCGAGGATGGAATGCTTGCTGAGAACGGCGAACAGTTCGCCGGTGAGATAGGTGGCGTAGCGGACGATCTTGCCGTTTTCGATCTGCGCCCACTTGGAGTGTGTGCCCGGCAGGAGCATGCAGGAACGAACCGCCCACTGCGGATTCATCAGCAGGGCGCCGGCGATCTGGATTTCCTCGCCACGCATCACGTCTGGCAATTCCTCCGGCTCGTCAAAGAGCACGCCGGGGGCGATCAGGATGTCAGGGCCGAGACCGCTCGGCACGGCGATGCTTTGCCCGGCCAGCGTCTTGATGTCCGCCGGGCAGCGGACGTACGGGGCCTCCTTCCATCCCTGCGCGCTGCCGACCATGCCGCAGGCGACGATCGGCAGGTTCGACCATTGCTTGACCCAGTCGCCGGCGATCTCCGCAAAGGCCTTTTCGTAGCCGGGAACGCCGGGCAGCGGCAAGTGCTGGATGCCGTGGGCCGAGTGCCGGGTTTCGGTCACTTTCCCATCCTGCATCAGGAATGCCCTGAGACTGGACGTACCCCAGTCAAGGGCGAGAAGCTGTGGAACGGGGGGGGCGGTTGTGATCATGATTTGGCTTTCCTGCGGAGAACAAAAAGAGGGCGGTCTACCACTCGGCAACCGCTCCATCGGCGTGACGCCAGACCGGATTGCGCCAGTCCGGAGCGTTTCGGCTGCGCTCGATGACCATCTCCTCGTTGACCTCGACGCCGAGACCGGGCTTGGTCGGCGGCAGCATGTAACCGTCGTGGAAACGGAAATCGTCCTTGTTCAGCACATAATCCATCAACTCCGCGCCTTGGTTGTAATGGATGCCCATGCTTTGCTCCTGCAGCACGGCGTTGCGCGAAACGAAGTCGACATGCAGACAGGACGCCAGCGCCAGTGGGCCAAGCGGACAATGCGGCGCCAAGCCGATATCGTAGGCCTCGGCCATCGCCGCGATCTTGACGCACTCGGTGATACCGCCCGCGTGGGAGAGATCGGGCTGGACGATGGACAGGCCACCGTCCTCGAACACGCGCTTGAACTCGAAGCGGGAAAACATCCGTTCGCCAGCAGCGATCGGCAGGTGAGTCATCGCGGCCAGCTTCGGGTAGTACTCGGCCTGCTCGGCGAGCACCGGTTCCTCGATGAACAACGGACGGTACGGTTCCAGTTCCTTGATCAGGATCCGCGCCATCGGTGCGGCGACACGGCCGTGAAAATCGAGGCCGAACTCAATTTCGTTGCCGAACGCTTCGCGGATTTCCGCAACCACGGCGACGGCGGCATCGACGGTCTTGCTGGTATCGATCAGCCCCATTTCCTCGCAGCCATTGAGCTTGAAGGTATTGAAACCGATCGCCTGCAGTTT
>QKII01000284.1 GCA_003249625.1 Propionivibrio sp.
GGCCGAACGCGAACAGGGCATCACCATCGACGTTGCCTACCGCTACTTCACCACCGGTACCCGTAAGTACATCATCGCCGACGCGCCGGGGCACGAGCAGTACACGCGCAACATGGTCACCGCCGCCTCGACCGCCGACCTGGCAGTTATCCTGATCGACGCACGCAAGGGCGTGCTGACGCAGACGCGGCGGCATTCCTACCTCACGCATCTTGTGAATATCCCGCACCTCGTCGTCGCGGTAAACAAGATGGATCTAGTCGATTACTCGCAGGACGTATTCGACAAGATCATGGCTGATTACCTCGAATTCGCCGCAATACTGGGGATCGAGAATGTGCGTTTCATCCCGATGTCGGCGCTGAATGGCGACATGGTCGTCGAGCGCGGCGACCGGCTTGGCTGGTATCAGGGCCCGACCCTGCTCGAACTTCTGGAAACGGCAAACGCATCACACGTCGAGCATGCCGAGGACTTCCGCTTCCCGGTCCAATACGTCTGCCGTCCGCAGGATTCGACCAACCCCGAACTGCATGACTATCGCGGCTTCATGGGGCGCGTTGAATCCGGGAGTCTCGCCATCGGCGACACCGTCACGGTATTGCCGTCGGGCCGCGAGTCGCGCGTCAAGGATATCCGCATCCTCGACCAATCATTGCCGGCCGCCATCGCAGAGCAGTCGATCACCATCCTGCTTGAAGACGAGATCGACATCTCGCGCGGCGACATGATCGTCAAGAGTAGTGAACAACCGATTGTGACAAAGCAGGTTGACGCGATACTCTGCTGGCTATCGGAAACCCCGCTCGATCCGCGCCGCAAGTACCTGGTTCGCCACACCACGCGTGATGCCAAGGCGCTGATCGCCGGCATAGACCACCGCATGGACGTCAACACGATGGAACGTCAGCCGGCGGACAAGCTGGCGATGAACGATATCGCCAAGGTGAGCCTGAAACTCGCGCAACCGATATTCACGGACGCATACAACCGCAACCGCAGCACGGGCGCTTTCATCGTCATTGACGAATCAACCAACAACACGGTCGGTGCAGGCATGATCGTGTAGATACTCGCCTTGCCACGCTCGTGGTTAGCACATCAGGGAACGCCATCACTGTACGAATCCGTCGGTGGTGGCGTTTCTCTTCGGTGCCTACAACCGTAGAAGCAGCACTTACGGAATTACCGCCATGCCCGAGTTTTCTGGACACGACACATCGAGGACCTTAAGGTACCTGCTCTTTGCTCAACGTGGGGCATTTCCACCCAGCCATGACCGTACCGAAAAAAACAATCATGCGGATATTAATCAGCCTCGTTTTCGCACTCTTGTCCTTGCATGTATATGCATCGTCCTGGAATTGTCGAAATAATGATCTGGAAATCCATTGCAGTTCAGAAAAATGTGAATTGTCTGATGCCTTTACGCCGTTTGATGTAAGCATCGACACCAACGGCTCATTGTCTGTTTGTGCCTATTCAGGCTGCTGGGAAGGGAAAGGCGATGCAATGGAGTCAGGACATCACCTCCTTGTATCCGGCACGAAGCTGCAGTGGACGGGCACCAATCCCGGCACTGCCGATTTCATTGTTGCCGTTGACACCAGTGACATGGTGGGCTTCGTAAAAGGTGAAGGATTTGCGATTCCCACCACATGTTCGCCTAGAACAAAGTAATTTTCCATATCCACACAACATACCCGTGTTGCCAATTGGCGACACCATAACCCATTGATATTTGTACATCTTCAACCTAACTCATAAAACCCTGTCGGCATATTCCGACGGAACCCTCAAAGACAGAACAGCCAAAAAAGACCGGCAGCACCCTTCAACACAACAACCTATTGATTTTTTTGGCATACAAGGCACATGGCATATCTTTTGCCATGGCAATGGCAAATCGTCGCCCGAATGGAGCGGCGAGTTCCGACAACCAGCCCTTGCCATACAGGTATGCCGCCAGAATCAAGCCTCGCCCTTTCGCCTTCCCGTGTAGCAGCCCCCCCGGCACTTGAACTTCCCGGCAAGAGCGGTTTTCTGCATGCCCTCGAAATCGTTCTCGAACCGGCAATGCAGGCGGTTTCGCTATGCTCGGTCAGCCTTGCCATTGAGCAACAGCTTACACCGCCCTGTCTGATCCTCGCAGCAATGGCTTTCGCGGCGTCGTTCCCCGGACGATCGCGACTGCACGTATCGCGTGAAAAGATGGCACTCGAGGTTGTCTTCAGTTGGCTGCTTATCGCCGGGCTGCTCGCCATGCTGGGCGTGCTAACCCAGAGTCTGCGCTATTTCTCGCCGCCCACGTTGATCGCCTGGCTGATCACTGCACCGGTGTTCAGCGTCGGCGCGCAGCTGGCGTTGCGTGCCTGCGCACCGGTCCTTGTACGCATTCACTCGCGGCAGCAGCGCGCCATCATCGTCGGAATGAATGCACAAGGTGTGGAGCTCGCCCAGCGAATCGCCGCGACGAACTATGCACAGATTCAGTTGGTCGGATTTTTCGATGATCGTTCTCCTGAACGCCTCGGGGACCTGCCTGACCAAGTACGACTCGGCGAACTCAAGGATCTCCCCGCTTTCGTAAAAAAGAACCGCATCGAAGTCATCTACCTTTCTCTTCCGATGTCGTCCCACCCGCGCATCCGCGACGTGTTGGACGAACTGAAGGACACCACGGCGTCCATTTATTTCGTCCCGGACATGTTCGTCACCGACCTGATTCAAGGGCATTCCGGCGAGGTATGCGGCATGCCGGTAATCTCGGTGTGCGAGACCCCCTTCCGCGGCCGTAACGCCGTTATCAAATGGTTCAGCGACAAGATCATGGCCGCGCTGATCCTGCTGCTGATTTCCCCAATACTGTTGCTCATCGCACTTGCAATCAAGATCGACTCGCGCGGCCCCGTCATTTTCAAGCAGCGCCGCTACGGGCTCAACGGCGAGGAAATTTTGGTCTACAAATTCCGCTCTATGACTGTCTGCGAAGACAGCGGGGTCATCCGACAAGCGCAGAAGAACGATTCGCGCATCACAAGGCTAGGCGCCATCCTGCGCAAGACCTCACTCGACGAACTGCCGCAGTTCATCAACGTCCTGCAGGGTCGCATGAGCATCGTTGGTCCGCGCCCGCACGCCGTGGCGCACAACGAGATGTATCGCAGCCTGATTCGCGGCTACATGCTGCGCCACAAGGTCAAGCCTGGCATCACCGGCTGGGCACAGGTCAACGGCTATCGCGGCGAGACCAACACGCTCGACAAGATGCAGTCACGGATCGATTACGACCTCGACTACCTGCGCAACTGGTCGCTGCTTCTCGACCTGAAGATCATCGTTCGTACCGGGCTGGTGGTGTTCCACGACCAGGCGGCTTACTGAGTGCGGAGGACGAATCGGTCCCCTTCAGCCCGCAAATGGAAGGGAGAACGCATGAGTTTTGCGACGGCCGGCGTGCGTAAAGGATGGTGCAACCATCTGACTCGCTGCCCCCCACCCCGCCCGGCACGCCTGCCCGTACTTGTTTCACCCACCCGCCTGACCCGAATCATGTTTGCTGCCGCTTTGACGACCTCGACAATGATGCCGAATGCCCGTGCCGCGGAAGGCGATACGCTGACGCTGTTCGTCGACTCCGCGTTGCGGCATGAAAGCAACCTGTTCCGGCTGCCCTCGGGCGCCAAGCCGAACGTTGCTGGAAAAAGCAACAGGTCGGACGACATCGGCGTCAACACCGTAGGTATCCGGCTGGACAAGCGCTATTCGCTTCAACGCTTCGCCCTCGAAGCCAGCCTCGTCGATCACCACTACCGCACCTTCGATTACCTGAACTTCACTGCGCGCAACTACACCGCTGCATGGAACTGGCAGATCACGCCAAGATTCACGGGCACGTTGCGCAGCGACCGCACCGAGTCGCTCAACAGATTCAGCGACTATACCAACAGCACGGAGCGCAACATCCGCACCGACACGACCCATCGCTTCGACGGGACATTCGAGGTCGATGGCGCATGGCGGCTGCTTGGCGGACTCGCCCGAACGGAGCGGATCAACAGCGAGACATTCCTGGAAGAATCCGACTCACGGCTCGACACGGTGGAAGCCGGCGTACGCCGCGAGACGGCGTCGGGGGGATCGGTCAGCCTGCTAATGCGCCACGGACGTGGCGAATACCTTCATCGGAACCAACTCTCCGGCACGGAACAACTCGACAACACCTTCGAGCAAGAGGAGTACGAACTCCGTGCAACGTGGCCGATAAGCGCCAAGACCACACTGCAAGGCCGGCTAGGACATCTTTCCCGCGAGCACGAGCATTTCCCGGCCCGCGACTACGAAGGCACGGTCGGCAACCTCACGCTTGCCTGGCGCGCCACCGAGAAAACACTGCTCACCGGAACCATCGCCCGCGACATTGTCCCCTACCAGTCATCCGACAGCAGCTACGCAACCAGCCAGCGCATCAACCTCAACGGGCTGTGGCGAATCAGCGACAAGACGTCGTTGCGCGGCCTCTACGAAATTTCGCGCCGAGATTTCCGCGGCTCGATCGATGCCGCTTCTGGCAACGAACGTCGCGACACGCTACGCCGTGCCGAACTGGGCATCGAGTGGCAGGCACTCCGTTCCCTCCGGCTCGGCGCCTCCATCGCACAGGAAGAACGCGCGTCGAACCGCAACGACTACGACTTCACGAACACCACAGGGTCGGTCTCGGCCCAACTCGCCTTCTAGGTCGCCATGAATACGCAAACCAACCGCCTTTCCCGCCTCGGCCGAACTGCCACAGGGCTGTGTCTGATCGCCACCACCATAGCATCCCCGGTCTCCGCCGCGACGAACGCGGCCCAGAATTATCTGCTTGGTGCGGGCGACGCCATCCACGTACAAGTTTTCCAAAACCCCGACCTGACACTGGACACGCGTGTATCCGAAAACGGCTCGATCACTTACCCACTGATCGGGGCCGTGCATCTCGGCGGCAAGGACGTCGCCACGGCCGAGAAAGCCATCGCTCGTGCCCTCAAGGATGGCGGCTTCGTCCAGCAGCCGCAGGTCAACATCACGCTAACCCTGATTCGCGGCAACCAGGTCAGCGTACTCGGCCAGGTTAACCGCCCCGGCCGTTTCCCGCTGGAAACCTTCACCACACGGCTCAGCGACATGCTGGCAACGGCTGGTGGCACCGCGCCGGGCGGCGACGACGTCGCCATCGTCAGCGGCATACGCAACGGCAAGCCGTTTCGCAAGGAAATCGACATACCCGACCTGTATATCGGCGGCCACGCCGAGAACGACATCGTTCTCGCCGGTGGCGACACCATCTACATCCATCGCGCGCCGGTCTTCTACATCTACGGCGAGGCGCAGCGTCCCGGCGCCTACCGCATCGAACGCGGAATGACCGTGATGCAGGCGCTCGCTCAAGGCGGCGGCCCGACCGGACGCGGCAGCGAAAACCGGCTGCGCCTGCACCGACGTACGCCCACCGGGGAAACCCGGCAGATCACGCCGGAGATGTCCGAACCGGTGAAACCCAACGACGTGATCTACGTCCGTGAAAGCATTTTCTGACAGGAAACAGCTGCGCATGACGATCCAGCAAATTTTCGTTCTCCTTCGCTCCCGCTGGCGAATTGCGGCCGGCACGGCCGTGTTGACCGTTCTCAGCGCGCTTGTCGTCAGCCTGGTGATGCCGAAGCAATACACAGCCGGCACCGCGGTGGTCATCGACGTCAAGTCGCCGGACCCGATCGCCGGCCTGGTGCTACCCGGACTCATTTCGCCGAGCTACATGGCCACCCAGGTCGACATCGTAAACAGCGTTCGTGTCGCCCGTCGCGTTGTCGAACGCCTTCAGCTCGACACCGATCCGAAAGCCATCCAGAAATGGCGGGAGGCTACCGGCGGCGAGGGCGACATCGTCGCCTGGCTGGCAGCCGGCTTGCAAAAGTCGCTCGAAGTAAAACCGTCGCGCGAGAGCAACGTCATCAACATCGCCGTCAAGGGCAACGACCCCGGCGAGGTGGCGCGCATCGTTAACGCCTTCGCCCAGGCATTCATCGACGTCAACCTGGAACTGAAGATCGAACCCGCCCGGCAGAACGCACAGTGGTTCGATGAACAGACACGTGTCCAGCGCGAACGGCTCGACGCGGCGCAACAAGCCCTTTCGGCCTATCAGCAGAAGAGCGGCATCGTCAGCACCGACGAGGCGCTGGATTTCGAGACCACGCGACTCAATGAACTGTCGAGCCAACTGGCACTCGCCCAGGGGCAAAATGCCGAGAACCGCGGAAAAAGCCATGCCGCCGGCGAAGCCTCGGCCGACGTCCTGCAAAACCCGTTGGTCAATAACCTCAAGACCGATATCGCCCGGCTCGAATCGCGCCTGCAGGAAAGCAACGTCAACCTCGGCCGCAACCATCCGCAAACGCAGCGAATGGAATCGGAACTGGCTTCGCTCAAGGCACGCCTGAACAACGAGGTGCGAAAGATCACGGCAAGTGCCGAAACGACCTTCCGCATCGGCAAACAGAAGGAACAGGACATTGCCGCCGCGCTCGAAAAGCAGAAACAGCGAGTACTCCGACTCAACCGCCAGCGCGACGAACTGAGCATTCTCAAACGCGACGTCGAATCCGCGCAGCGCGCCTTCGAAGGCGTCAGCCAACGTTCCGCACAGGCACGCCTGGAGAGTCTGTCCGTGCAGACCAACGCCGTGATACTCAACCCGGCGGTCGTGCCGACCGACCCGTCGCGTCCGAAGCTCAAGCTCAACCTTCTTGTCGCCGCCGTTCTCGGCTCGCTGCTCGGCATCGGTCTGTCGCTCCTGCTCGAATTCACCGATCGCCGCATCCGTTCGGCCGACGATCTCGAATACGCCACGGCGCTGCCGCTGCTCGCCAGCATTGGCCCGATGTCGGAACAACCAGAGCGGTTTATCAAGACCAACCGTCCGTTTTCCCTGACCTTTGCCCGAGGACGCACATGAACCGCGTGGATGCCCTTCCCCGTCCCCCGTTCGCCGAAGTCACCACAACCGCTGCTTCTGCCGGCGTAGCCGACTTTGCTCAAAGTGCAAAAGGTTCGCGTGCGCTCGGCGCCATCCTCATTGACGCCGGCCGACTTTCCTTGGCCGATGCCGAAAGCATTCTTCGATTTCAGCGTCAGCGAGGCTCGCGTTTTGGCGAAGCGGCATTGGAACTCGGACTGCTCAGTCGCGAGGACATCCGCTTCGCCCTGGCCCGGCAGTTCGAGTATCCCTGCCTGCCGCCCGACGACACATCACTCGACCGGAAATTGATCGCCGCCTTTCGCCCCGACGCGATGATCGTCGAACAACTGCGCGGCCTGCGCAGCCAGCTGATGCTGCGCTGGTTCGATACCGAAGCCGACAGCAAGTCGCTGGCGGTCGTCAGCCCCGGCCAGGGTGACGGTCGCAGCTTCCTCGCCGCGAACCTCGCCATCGTCTTTTCGCAGCTCGGCGAACGCACGCTGCTGATCGACGCCGACCTGCGGGAACCGGTCCAGCACGCGCTGTTCCGAACCGGCAAGAGCCCCGGACTTTCCGCCGTGCTGGCGGGACGCGCCGGCCATGAGGCCATCGTACGCATTCCAGCCCTGCGCGGCCTTTCGGTCCTACCCGCCGGAGCTCTTCCGCCCAACCCGCAGGAGTTGCTCGGCCAGGCACGTTTCGGCGAGCTTTTGAAAAGCACGTCCCGCCAATACGATGTCATTCTGATCGACACCCCGGCGGCCGACAGCTGTGCCGATGCACTGACCGTTGCAGCGCGATCCGGCGGTGCGCTGCTGATCGCCCGCAAGGATCGCAGCGCGTTCGCCGGCGTCAAGGCGCTGACCCGCGACCTGCAGACCGTCTGCCACCTCGTTGGCTCGGCGCTCAACGACGTACGCGCCTGAA
>QKII01000095.1 GCA_003249625.1 Propionivibrio sp.
GGCGAACTGCTGCAGGTTGTCGAGCACTACCCAGCCGGCGGAGGGCAATGCCAGCGCCACTCCAATGACGATCAGCGAGAGGAGCGTGTTCAGCAGCGAGGCGGTTAGCCGGCGCCAGGCCCCCTTGAGTGCGAGCAAGTGCTGAGAGAAAAAATTCATGCGCTGTCTCCGCTGTCTCCACTGTCGCCGATTAGGCGCCCGTGTTCGAGGCGCAGCACGCGCGGCGAGAAGCGCGCCATCCATTGCGGGTCGTGCGTGGCGATGACGAGCGTGACGCCGACCTGATGGAACGAGCGGAAAATGTCCAGAATGTTGCTTGCCGAGTCGCTGTCCAGGTTGGCGGTCGGTTCGTCGGCGAGAATGATCGATGGCCGGTTGACCACGGCGCGGGCGATGGCCAGCCGCTGCTGCTCTCCTCCTGAAAGCGCGATCGGCCGGGCACGCTCGCGGTCGAGCAGTCCGACCTTGTCCAGGGCCGCGCGGGCGCGTCGGTGTGCCTCGCGCGTTGGCATGCCGACGATCGCCAGCGGCAAAAGCACGTTGTCGAGCACGCTGCGGTCGAACAACAGCTTCTGGTCCTGGAAAATCAAGCCGAGGTTGCGGCGCAGGTAGGGAATTGCCTTCCGGCGCAAGGCGGCGATGTTCTGCCCATTGATCACGATGCCGCCTGATGTCGGTTTTTCTATTGCCGAGAGCAGGCGGAACAGCGTCGATTTCCCCGCGCCCGAGTGGCCGGTAATGAACACCATCTCGCCATCGCCAATCTCGAAGCTGACGTCCCGCAAGGCTTCCAGTCCATGCGGATAACGCTTGGTGACGGCGCTCGCGGAAATCATGATGTACCGCTACTCAAAAATGGCGTCGACGAAATCCTTGGCGACGAACGGACGAAGATCGTCGATGCCTTCGCCGACGCCGATGTAACGGATCGGCTTTGGGCACTGCCTGGCGATGGCGGCGATCACCCCGCCCTTTGCCGTGCCGTCGAGCTTGGTGAGCACGAGACCGGTGACGTTGATTGCCTTGTCGAAGGACTGTACCTGTGCCAGAGCGTTCTGCCCGAAGTTGGCGTCGAGGACCAGCAGCGTTTCGTGCGGCCCGGTCGGGTCGGCTTTCTGGATGACGCGACGCACCTTGGCAATTTCTTCCATGAGGTGCAGTTGCGTCGGCAGGCGACCGGCGGTGTCGGCGAGGACGATGTCGATGCCGCGTGCCTTGGCGGCCGAAATGGCGTCGAAGATGACCGCCGCCGGGTCGCCGGATTCCTGCGAAATCACGGTCACGTTGTTGCGCTCACCCCAGGTCTGCAGTTGCTCGCGTGCGGCGGCGCGGAAAGTGTCGCCGGCGGCGAGCAGTACCGAAAGGCCCTGCGACTGGAAGTGTTTGGCCAGCTTGCCGATCGATGTCGTTTTCCCGGCGCCGTTTACCCCGGCGATCATGATGATGTAGGGGCGGTGCGTTGATACGTCGAGTGGTTGTTCGAGTGGCAGCAGCAGATCGTGCAGCGCATCGGAGAGTGCCTTCTGAATGCCTTCCGGCGTCTCGATCCGGTCGCGCCGGGTCCGCTCCTTGAGTTCCTCGAGCAGATGGTAGGTCGCTTCGAGTCCGACGTCACTGGTCAGCAACAGCGCTTCCAGTTCCTCAAGCAACTCCTCGTCAACCTTGCCGCGGGAGAAAATCGTTTTAAGTCTGCCGCCGAGTTGTGCTCGCGTGCGCGCCAGGCCAGCCTTGAGCCGTTCACGCCAGGAAAGCGCTGGTGCCGATTCATCGCTGGCCTGCGTTTGGGAGGCAGGCTCGGAGGACTTCTTGAAGAAACCAAACATGGGGTTTTTGTGTCTATGAAGTTCGTGGATGGCGCGAACGGGGTAAGATGCCGGCGCCTGTAAAATTCCCCGCGATTTTATCAGAAGCCGTTTCTGCCTATGCGTCATATATCCTTGTTCATTCACCTGGTCGCCACCGTGGCGTTTTCATTCTCGCCGCCAACGTGGGCCAATCCCTACGAGCATCAGCTGGTCAACGGTCTGCGGGTTATCGTCAAGGAGGACCGGCGAGCGCCAACTGCCGTCCACATGGTCTGGTATCGCGCCGGCAGCATGGACGAGACGAACGGCACGACGGGCGTCGCCCACCTGCTTGAGCACATGATGTTCAAGGGCACACCAACGATTGGCTCTGGCGAGTTCAGCCGCCTGGTGGCCGCCGCGGGCGGGCGCGACAACGCGTTTACCAGCCGCGACTACACGGCCTATTTCCAGCAGGTGCCGAAGCAGAAACTTGAGCAGATGATGCAACTCGAAGCAGACCGGATGAGGCATCTCACGCTTTCCCCGCAAGACTTCGAGCAGGAAATCAAGGTGGTCATGGAAGAGCGCAGGCTGCGGACGGAGGACAAGCCGCAGGCCCGGTTGTACGAACAGATGAATGCGGTGGCCTTCCAGGCTCATCCATACCGGGTGCCAATAATCGGCTGGATGAGCGATCTGGAGAGCATGACCGTCGAGGATGCCCGTGACTGGTACGAGCGCTGGTATGTGCCGAACAACGCCTACGTCGTTGTGGTCGGCGACGTCGATCATCAGGAAGTATTCGGGCTGGCCGAGAGATACTACGGGCCGTTGGTGGCGCGCCCGGTGCCGGGGCGCAAGCCGCAGCAAGAACCGCCTCAGACTGGCATGCGGCGGTTGATCGTCAAGGCGCCGGCCGATCTGCCGGTGGTTTCGATGGCGTACAAGGTTCCGGTGTTGCGCGATGTGGACGGTGACGTCGATCCGTACGCGCTGGAAATGCTGGCGGCGATCCTCGACGGTCACGAGGCAGCGCGTTTTTCCCGCAGCCTGGTGCGAGAACAGCGGCTGGCTGTTTCAGCAGGCGCCGGCTATGACGCCACGGCCCGCGGTCCCGGCCTGTTCTACGTCCAGGGCTCGCCGAGCGAGGGGCATACGCGTGCCGAACTGGAAGCCGGTTTCCGCGCCGAGATTGCCCGTGTCGTCGGCGAAGGGGTTGGTGAAGAGGAACTCGCGCGGGCGAGGGCGCAGGTGATCGCCGGACAGGTCTACAAGCGCGATTCGATGTTCGCGCAGGCCATGGAGATCGGGCAACTTGAGGCGGTCGGCATCGCCTATGCGTCGGACCGGCGCATGCTGGAAAAACTGCAGGCAGTTACCGCAGCGCAAGTCCGGTCCGTGGCGGCCAAATATCTCGTCGATGATAGGTTGACCGTCGCTGAGCTTGATCCGCAACCGCTTCCCGGGATGTCGCCGCAGCCTTCGGCCGGACCATCCCGTCATTGATCGAGCAAGGCATGAGAAAGATGATTTCCTTTCGTTGGTTGTGGGCGGTGTTTTTTCTGAGTGCCTGGCAGGCTGCCTTCGCCGGACCGAAGATCGATTTCTGGACCACATCGTCGGGCGCTCGCGTCTATTTTGTTGAAAACCACGCGCTGCCGATCCTGGACGTGCAGGTCGATTTCCCTGCGGGGAGCGCGCGCGATCCCGAAGGTATGAGCGGTCTCGCGTCGCTGGTGCACTCGCTGCTTGAATTGGGTACGGAGGCGCTGGATGAGATGCAGATCGCCGACAAGCTTGCAGACGTAGGCGCGCAGATTTCCGGCGGCGTGGAACTCGATCGCGCGTCGGTGAGCCTGCGCACGCTGTCGGCAGTAGACAAGCGCGATGCCGCGCTGGCTGTCTATCATGCCGTGTTGTCGTCGCCCCGTTTCCCCACAGAAGTCCTGGAGCGCGAAAGGGCACGCAAGATCGCTGCCCTGAAGGAGTCGCTGACCCGTCCGGGCGTGATCGCCAGCCGTGCCTTCTGGGCCTCGCTGTACCCGGGGCATGTCTACGGGCGCGCCGCGACGCCGGAGTCGCTGGCGGCGATAACAAGCGACGATCTGGAGCAGTTCTACCGGCGTCACTACCGTGCGAGCAGCGCGGTAGTGACGCTGGTGGGTGACCTGAACCGTTCCGAAGCGGAGCGCATCGCGCAGACGCTGACGGCAGGGCTGCCGAGCGGTAAAGCAACCTCCCGCTTTGAGCCCTTGCCGATCCCGCGGAGCGGTGAGCAGCGTCTGGCTCACCCGGCCGCGCAGGCGCACGTTCTGCTTGGCCTACCGGCCCTGAAGCGCGGCGATCCCGATTTCTTTGCCCTGCAGGTTGGCAACTACACGCTGGGCGGTGGTGGCTTCGTATCGCGCCTGATGCGCGAGGTGCGCGAGAAGCGCGGTTTTGCCTACAGCGTGTATAGCTACTTCATGCCGCTTGAGCATCGGGGGCCGTTCCAGATCGGTCTGCAAACGAAGAAAGAGCAAGCAGACGAGGCGCTGTCGGTCGCCCGCGATGTGCTGACAGGATTCCTCGCCGATGGACCGACAGAAGAAGAGCTCGTGGCGGCCAAGCAGAACCTCGCCGGCAGCTTTCCATTGCGCCTCGACAGCAACCGCAAGATTCTTGACCACGTTGCGGTGATCGGCTTTTATGACTTGCCGCTCGACTATCTCGATACCTACGTCGCCAACGTCGAAAAGGTGACGGCGGAAGATGTCCGTGCGGCGTTTTTGCGCCATGTCCGCCTGGAACATCTGGTGACGGTGGTTGTTGGCAGTACAGACAAGTGATGAATACTGTTCGCATAATCGGTGGCGAGTGGCGCCGCCGGGTCCTGCGCTTTCCCGATGCCGAGGGGCTGCGCCCGACGCCGGATCGTGTTCGGGAAACCCTTTTCAACTGGCTTGGGCAGGATCTTGACGGCTTGGCGTGCCTCGACTTGTTCGCCGGTAGCGGTGTGCTCGGCTTCGAGGCGGCGTCGCGTGGCGCGGCGCGGGTGGTGATGGTCGAGCAGGCCGCTCGGGTGGCGGCTTCCCTGCGCGAAAATGCCCGACTGCTCGGTGCGGAAAACCGTGTGGAGATTGCGCAGGCGGATGCGGTAAAATTCGCGTCCTCGCTCGTCCAGGGTGGCTCCCGTTTCGACGTGGTGTTCCTTGATCCTCCGTACAAAAAGGGTTGGATCGATCGCATCGTGCCGCTGCTGCCAGGGGTGCTGAACAACGACGGTCTCTTGTATGTCGAGGCCGAATCGGCGCTTGAGGCATGTGGCTCATGGCGGACGATTCGCAGCGGGAAAGCAGGGCAGGTTTTTTATCATTTGATGCGTAATGGAGAGCCGGATGGCACTCAATAGGCGGTTGGCAATCTATGCCGGGACGTTCGATCCCTTGACACGCGGACACGAGGATCTCGTGCGGCGCGCGGCGAGCCTGTTCGACAACGTAATCGTGGCAATTGCCGCCAGTCGTGCCAAGCGACCTTTCTTCACACTGGAGGAACGGGTCGAAATGGCCGGAGAGGTTCTTGCCCGCTATGCCAACGTTGAAGTTTGCTGTTTCGACGGTCTGCTGATGGACTTCCTCCATCAGCGCGGTGCGAAGGTCATCCTGCGCGGTTTGCGTGCGGCGTCCGATTTCGAGTTCGAGTTCCAGATGGCGGGGATGAACCGGAATCTTTACCCGGATGTCGAGACCGTGTTCCTGACGCCAAGCGAGAAATACATGTTCATTTCGGCGACGATGGTGCGCGAAATCGCCATTCTTGGCGGCGATGTGAGCAAGTTTGTCCAACCCGTTGTCGGCGAGCGGCTGAAGCAGAAAGTCGCCGAGCTCAACTAAGCAACATTGTTCCTGAAGGGAAATCCATGTCTTTGATTATCAGTGATGAATGCATCAACTGCGACGTTTGCGAACCGGAATGTCCGAACGGCGCCATTTCGCAAGGCGATGAAATCTACGTGATCGATCCGACCAAGTGCACCGAGTGCGTTGGCCACTATGACACGCCGCAGTGCGTCGAAGTCTGCCCGGTCGATTGCATTGCCAAGGATGTCGAGCACCCAGAGAACAACGACCTGCTCTGGGCAAAATACGAGAAGCTCACCGGCAACAAGCGCGTCGGCTGATCATGCTGTCATGAAGACGCCGTCTCCTTCGGGGACGGCGTTTTTATTCAGTCTGTAGAGGGGAATTCAGGCGGCGTTGCGCAATGCGTTGTCGCCAATGCGGTCCTTCAACACCTGCCGGACAGCTTGTCCGGCACCCTCCAGCGCGCTGATCTGGTCGAGCAGTTGCTGCTCGACGTGCAGCAGTTCGCCGATGCGCTCTTCGAGCGTGTCTGTCGCCTGGTGAATGCGCTTGATGCTCTCGAGCCGCCGCTTCAACTGGATCTGATGCTCGCGGATCTGCGTTTCCATCGGTGCCAGAAGCGCCTTGATCCACGCTTCTGCTTCCCGGTTGGCATGCTCGAAAGTTTTGCGCACCTGATGTGCGACTTCGTCGAAAAAGCGTTGTGTCACGCTGCGTTTTTCGTGCGTCATCAGCTGGAATGTCGTGTTCAGGTGCGTATTGCACCACTGCTCCAGCCGGTCGATTTCCTTGTGGTGGCGCTTTAGCGAGAATGGCGTCGGATTGCTCAGCTTGAGGCCGTGCTCGACGACGAACTTTTTCTGGATTGCATCGACCATTTCGAGGATCTCGGCGATTTCGCTCTCCGAATTCCGCAGGCTCTGACGGGCGTCCGTGAAGAACATCGTCATCGCCTCGGACAATGCGCGGGAGAAGGTGGCGTCGAGCATCGTTCGCCGCGTGGACGCGGTTAGCGAGCGCAACGTGTCTACGCCAAGATGGCCGAAGAGCTTGTTGGTCAGTTGCGAGAAGACGCTGCGCACGGCGTGGAAGCGCTGGAGTCCGGTCTCGAATTCCTCCTTCTCGATCTTGACCTTGCCCATCATGTATTCCACGACGCCCTTGTTCTTGCCGCGCAGTTCGATCAACTCGCCGAGTTGTTCGCGCAACCCCGTGAGGCGTGAATCGAGCAACCCGTGCATGCGGGTGAAGATGCCGGTGAATTCGGCTTCGGTGTTTTCCTGAACGATGTCCTGCTTGGCCGGGATCAGTTCGCGGGACAAGGCCGTTTCGAGTGTTGCGAGGCGGCTGCGTTCCAGTAATGCGTCGTCCTCGTTGATTCGGGCAACCAGTCCCTTCTGGGCGGAAACGGGGAAAATCTGCGTGGCAGGCAAGCCGAGGATCGTGGCGCAACGTTCTACCTGTTTGCGGATCTCGGCGTTGATTTCCGCTTCGGACTTGAGGTCGTCCCACTGGCCGTCGATCTTGTTCAGCACCACGAGCCTGCCCCGGCGGCGTCCGGCACTGCCGCCGATATGCTCGTTCCAGATCGCCAGGTCGGACTGGGTGACGCCTGTATCCGCAGCCAGAATGAACAGAACCGCGTGGGCGCTGGGCAGCAGTGAGAGGGTGAGTTCCGGTTCGGCGCCGATCGCGTTGAGCCCCGGCGTATCGAGAATGACCAGACCCTGCTGAAGCAATGGGTGTGGGTAGTTGATTACTGCATGGCGCCAGCGCGGAATCTCGATGTCGTATGAATCGCTGGTAGCAGGGGCTGCGTTGCCCGTTTCGCTGGCGAACCCGAGTGCCTCGGCTCTTTCCTTGGGAACGTGCAACACATCGCTGACGGAGCGCAGTGCGTCCTGCATCGCTTCCAGCGAGGATGTGTCGAGCGGTACCGACGTCCATTCGTCAGGGGTGCGCTTGTAGTCGCTGATGCTCGTGTCGGTCTCGCGTGTCTCGATCGGTAGCAGTTCGATGCTCGCGGGCTTCGCCGGGTCGTACATCAGCTCGGTCGGACACATCGTGGTGCGTCCGGCCGTCGACGGCAGCATGCGGGTACCGTGCGAGGCAAAGAAGATCGCGTTGATCAGCTCCGACTTGCCGCGCGAAAACTCGGCGACGAAGGCGACGTGCAGACGGTCTTCACGCAGCTTATCAAGTAGCCGCTCGAAACGCAGATCTGTTTGTGCGTCGCACAGGTCGTTTTCCGAAAGCCATTGGCGGAAACCGTCAAGGTTGTGTGAGAGACG
>QKII01000435.1 GCA_003249625.1 Propionivibrio sp.
CCGATGCCGTCGCAGTATGTGACCACGAGCGCGTTTGGGTCCAGGGAAGCCGTGGTTGAATCGCTCATGGTGCGGTGAGGAAGGGACATTGCGCCAGGGATGTGCTCGGCAGCAAATGCCCGGGATGAGCGCGTATCGATGACGATGACGTTCTCTCCATTCTCAAGCGCAACTTTCAAATCCCATGAATCGATCTCGTAAGCGAGCTTGTTCGAGTAGTGCCGCAGTTGGTCAGTGTCCATTGCAGTCCTCAATACACAGGTGTGCCGGAGCGGGTGAGCTTGAAGCCCCCCAACAGAGCTTGCACGAACACAGGGGTCCGTATAACAGATGATTTTGATGACGCGGAATTTGATCGAAGCTTTCGGTCACTTGGAATTCAGACCGTCATTAAAAAAACAACACGCCGCACACCGCCCGCACTCTCCCATCGATCATTCGCATCTGTCAGTCAGCAATTTCTACCATCCCATCGTTTTCTTGATCTGGGCCAGGAGTTGGTCGGGCCTGAACGGCTTGATCACGAAACCAGAAATGCCCAAGGCAACCGCGTCGAGCACTTCTTTCTTTCCCGCGCCGACAGCGAGCATCAGAATCGCCGGCAAGGATTTGAGCTTCTCGTCCGCGCGTACGGCATGCATTACATCGGCAATCTTCATGCCGGGCATCTCGGTGTCGCTGATCAGCAGATCATAGCGCTTGGCCTGCATTCGCCGGAGCGCTTCATCGCCATTGCTGACCTGATCGATGTTGAGATCCGGCCGGTTGCATGACAGCAGGAGTTGTACAACGGCTGTCCGCACGTTAGCCTGGTCATCAACAATAAGAATGTGTGCCACCGCTTTCTCCTTTTCCATTCCCTCAGACTTCCGTTTATGCCAGACGAGCATTAGGTGGAGAATTCTATACCCGCCGTGTGCGGGATAAGTTTCCTTGCCTTTGGAAGGAGTCAGTATACGCAGTGTTGGCTACATCGAACGTCAATTGTGCTGAACCCACTTTGGGGTACTTTCTTCTTAAGAAAACTTTCAATTTCCTCGAGCAGCGAGGCAATGAGCGCCTAATTCGATTTCCCGAACTCGACGAGATCTCTCATATTGGTGCTCGCGCGGAGAAACATGATCTTGAGCTCTCTGGTTTTCGCAAAAAAGTTGTCACCAAGCCAAAGCGGGTGGAATGTCGCATCAAGAAACAGCGCGTGCATGTCGGCCCAAGTAGCCTCATTGAAAAATACTTGGTGATACGGCTGTTGATCTTCATCGTGCGCTGACAGTTTCAGCGCATTGATAAGTTGCTCAAGCTACTCGCAAGCCCCAAGCCGGCGCTTGATGATCGTCTTGAAGTACGTCATTTAAATATTCATTCCGCTTTCCACGAAAGCTGAATGCTCCGGCAATCAATGTGCCGAAGATGCCGGACGTAAAAGCGAATGCCATGACCGCTTCCGAGATCCTTTTCTTATGCCTTCTCATGGCCTGACTCGGACCTACAGTCACGATGAATTCCGCACGACAATGCAATTGTCGCTGCGCAGCAATGATGCAATTGGAACAATCAGCAGGCACACTATGGGCACTGGTCGATCCGGATGTACGACCTAGAAGCACGTTGTCCACCAGAGACTCCGACGGGGGAACTGCCGGGAGGCAGGTTATAACCCCCTCAGTCCATCGGAAAATCCGAGGCCCCGCAAAAAATAAGGGAGGCAGCGCCAGAACGCTGCCTCCCCTTGTCACTCATGCGCGGGCGTCGCCCGCCTTCTGTCAGAGCGTTTCGACCTGCAACCGGTAGGTTTTGCCCTCGACGTTGAGGTTGTAGGCGACGATGCTACCCGGCGCCGCTGACACCACGGCGGCCGGCGCCGCTGCAACCGGCGCTGCCGGAGCGGCGGCAGGAGCAGGTGCTGGAGCGGCCGGCGCCGCTGCAGGTGCCGGCTTCTTCTTCGGCACGGAGACCTTGAAGTTGCCCTTGAGGAAGTCCAGCCCCTTGTTGCCACCCTTGGTCGCCAGCGCACCGATGATGAAGAGGTTTTCGTCGGTGACCGGCAGGCCGTTGTCTTCCAGCACCTTCTTCGCCTTCGGGATGCCCGGCTCGAGGCCCTTGATCGGGTCGCCGGTGAACACCGGCTTCTTCATCTGCTCGGAGGCAATCTTGACGATTTCGGGATCGGGGGCGACCGGTGTCTTGCCGAAATAGCCGAGGACCATGTTGCCGTAGCCTTCGGTGATCTTCTTCCACGGGCCGAGCATCACGTTGGCGTAGGCTTGCTGGAAGTAGAACTGGGACACCGGAGTAACGGAGGTGCCGAAACCACCGCGTGCGACGCATTCGGCCATGGCCTTGATGACTTCCGGGTACTTATGGAAGGTCTTGTTCTCGCGCATCATCAGGGTGTTGGCGGTAAGCGCGCCACCCGGCATCGGGCTGAAGATGACTTCGGTATCGATCCCCAAGGCTTCCGGCGGGAACTCGTAGTCGCTGAGGCATTCCTTGGCGACCTCGTTGGCTTCCATGATCTTCTCAACGTCGATGTCGAGGGTGTATTCGGTGCCTTTCAAGGCATGCCAGACCGAGAACAGGTCAGGCTGGGCCGTTCCGCCGCTGAGCGGTGCACGGCCGACGCAGATACCGTCGCAGCCGGCTTCGATGGCGGCAATGTACTGGGCGACACCGGTGCCGCAGGTGTCGTGGGTGTGCATGCGCAGTTCGACCTTGTCGCCAAGAAGCTTGCGTGCCTGCTTGAAGGTTTCGTGCACCTTGCGCGGGTTGGACGTACCGGAGGCATCCTTGAAGCAAACGCTGGAGAAGGGAACGCCGGAGTCGAGGATGTTGCGCAAAGTCTTGATATAGAACTCCGGATCGTGCGCGCCGGAGCAACCACGCGGGAGTTCCATCAGGGTAACGACGACTTCGTGTTCAAGGCCCGCGTCGGCAATGCACTTGCCGGAATAGATGAGGTTGTTGACGTCGTTGAGCGCATCGAAGTTACGGATGCGGGTCATGCCGTGCTTCTTGAACATCTTGGCGTGCAAGTCGATCATGTCAGCCGGCTGCTGTTCAAGGGCAACGACGTTGATCCCCCGGGCAAGGGTTTGCAGGCGGACGTCCGGGCCAACGGCCTTGCGGAAGGTGTCCATCATGTCGAAGGCTGATTCGCCGCAATAGAGGAACGGCGCCTGGAAACGCGCACCGCCACCAGCTTCGAAGTGGGTGATGCCGGCTGCCACCGCTGCTTCCACGGCGGGGATGAAATCCTTGGTCAGGGCTCGCGCTCCGAAGATGGACTGGAAGCCATCACGGAAACTGGTGTCCTGGAAAAGTATCTTCTTGCTCATCTTGAAGCTCCGAGTTAGGGGAAAGTACCTCAGTGACCGCGTGAGAGGATGGCATCCCCCTTTGTTCGGTCAACCTGCAAAGTATCCTCGCCTCACTCGTGTCAGTCAATACGACCGACCCTGCCAGCGGCGTCTGCTCAAACCACGAGTCGGTGCTTCGGAAAGCGCGCCGAAAAACAGCTGCCTTTGCCAAGCTCGCTTTCGATTTCCAGAATCGCCTGGTGCCTCGTCAGCACATGTTTGACAATCGCCAACCCAAGTCCGGTGCCCCCGGTTTCACGCGAACGACTTCGATCGACACGATAGAATCGCTCGGTCAGCCGCGGCAGATGCTGCGCGGCGATCCCGATACCGGAATCGGTCACCGAGAATACTCCGAAGCCGTCGGCGACGCGCCAGCGAAGGTCGATCCGCCCACCCTCCGGCGTATAACGAACTGCATTTCCGGCCAGGTTGCCGAAGGCACTGCGCAATTCGTTCGCACAGCCTGCGATCACCGACTGCACTTCGACCTCCAGCGAGATTTCATGTTTTCCGCCCGACAAAGCCTGGGCCTCAGACAGGATGCTACGCAGCATGGGCTCGACCTCGACCTGCTCCTCACTGCCGCGCGGCGCACCGGATTCGAGCGACGAGAGGGTGAGCAGATCCTGGATAAGGCGCTGCATGCGCCCGTTCTGCTCGCAGATCAACGACAGGTAGTGCTTGATCTCCGCGTCCCCGTAATCCTCGTAGTTCTCCGAAAGCATTTCGGAAAAGCCGGCCACGACTGTCAGCGGGGTCCGCAGTTCATGCGACACGTTGGCGATGAAATCGCGGCGCATGTTTTCCATGCGCTCGATCTGGGTGATGTCACGGGAAACCAGCAGGCTGTGGTCCTCGCCATAGGGAATGACCTGGAGCATCAACACCAGCCCGGCGACCCGCCCACCGCGGTATATCAGTGGCTCGTCGAAACGACGGCTTTCGAGATAGGCGACGAAATCCGGCTGGCGAATCAGGTTGGTCAGCGCCTGGCCGCGGTCCGTCGCGGTCGAAAGCGCAAAATGCACGGCTGCACGCTCGTTGATCCATTCGATGTGTTGATGCCGGTCAAAGGCGATCACCCCGTCCGGCAAAGCCTGGAAGGCGCGCATGAAGCGGTCGAGTGTTTCGGCCAGTGACTGCTGCTGCCCGAGGCGGATCCGCACCCGGCGATGGAGACCGGCAAACGCCGCATCCCACACGCCATGCCCCTGAGGCAAGGGGTTGTCCAAGGGTCCTTGCTGCCAGTCCAGCAGCAAGCCGAGATGATAGAGATGCCAGGCCAGCAAGAGCAGAACGCCGACACACAATGCCAACGCGCCGCCGGTCGGCCCGTACAGCAACGCCGCCGGCACGAAAAACAAAAAAAACACACCGACCAGTAGCCAGAATGTGCGTATCCAGAGGGTTTTCATCGAAAGGAGAATCCCGCTCTTCCTTCAGCCCGGCACCGCGGAGAAGCGATAGCCGCTGCCGCGCACGGTCTGGATCAGGCGCTCATGGCCGGTCGTTTCGAGAACAGCGCGCAGTCGGCGGATATGCACGTCGACGGTTCGTTCCTCGACGAACACATGGTCGCCCCAGACCTGGTCAAGCAGCATGGTGCGATTGAAAACCCGCTCCTGATGGGTCATGAAGAAATGCAACAGGCGAAACTCGGTCGGCCCCAGATCGAGCGGTTGGCCGCTACCGGTCACCCGGTGCGTCACCGGATCGATGCGCAACCCCTCGACCTCGACACAGTCCTCGGTCATCTGCGGCGCCCGCCGTCGCAGGACGGCCTTGATCCGCGCGACCAGTTCGCGTGGCGAGAACGGTTTGGTAAGGTAATCGTCAGCCCCGGCATCCAGGCCGGCCACCTTGTCCTGCTCCTCGCCGCGCGCCGTCAGCATGATGACCGGCAGATCCCGCGTCCGCTCGTCGCTGCGCAAACGCCGGGCGAATTCGATTCCGCTCGTCCCGGGGAGCATCCAGTCGAGGAGGACAACATCCGGCAAGGTGCCATTTACCAGCGGCACAGCCTCTTCCGCCGAATAAGCGCGCATCACGCGATGTCCGGCATGCTGAAGCGCTGCGGAAATCAACTCCTGAATGGCGGGCTCGTCTTCAACGACCAGTATCGTGGCGGGCATTGCAGTCGGTCCTTCGGAAATTTCGACTCTCCCAGTTTATTAAGCGCGGATTACAGTTTGATGACAAAAGGCCGATCCGGCAAGGCGGTCGCAAAAGAAGCGGTTACGACTTTGCGCTATGATAGCGCCTCCCTTTTTCGTGAATTCGACCATGGCAGGACTGCGCCCCGAAACACCGAACCCGACCGAAATCAAGTTGCACCAGCAATCCCGCGTTCTCGAAATCTCCTTCGACAACGGCGACCGATTCGAACTCAGCTACGAATTCCTGCGCGTCTTCTCGCCCTCTGCCGAAGTGCGCGGTCACGGCATCGGCGAAGAGAAGCTGCAGATCGGCAAGCGTGACGTCGACATCGTGCATATCGAACCGGTCGGCAACTACGCGATCCGTCCCGTATTCTCCGACGGTCATGAAAGCGGCCTCTACTCCTGGGACATCCTTCATGGTCTGGGTAGCCATCGCGACGAACTTTGGCAAGCCTATCTCGACAGGCTCAAGGAAGCCGGCGCCAGCCGCGATCCCGCCGAGTGCCCTGAACTGCCTCCCGCGCCCGCGCCAAGCTGCGGCCTCAAGCGTTGATTTTCCTGCTTCTGCCTTCCCCTGCCCTCATTAGACAGCCATCATGACAGATCAGAACCAGACACACTTCGGCTTTGAACAGGTTGCCGAAGCTGAAAAGGCCCGGCGCGTGGCCGGCGTTTTCGACTCCGTCGCCCAGCGTTACGACCTGATGAACGACCTCATGTCAGGCGGCCTGCATCGGCTGTGGAAGGCATTCACCATCGACCGCAGCGGCGTCCGCGAAGGATCACGCGTACTCGACGTCGCAGGCGGCACCGGCGATCTGTCTCTCGCTTTTGCGCGACGCGTCGGCAAGAGCGGCCAGGTCTGGCTGACCGACATCAACAATGCGATGCTGACCAATGGCCGCGACCGCCTCGCCGACAAGGGTTTTCTTCTCCCCGTGACGCAATGCGACGCGGAAAAGTTGCCATTCCCGGACGACTATTTCGATTGCGTCACCGTTGCCTTCGGCCTGCGCAACATGACGCACAAGGACCGTGCCTTGCGCGAGATGTATCGCGTCCTTCGCCCGGGGGGCCGGTTGCTCGTCCTTGAATTCTCACACGTGTGGAAACCGCTGGCTCCGCTCTACGATTTCTATTCGTTCAAGATCATTCCGCGCGTCGGCGAATTGGTTACCAAGGACGCAGACAGTTACCGCTACCTCGCCGAATCGATCCGGGTCCACCCCGATCAGGACACGTTGAAGTCGATGATGGAACAGGCGGGGTTCGAGAACGTCGATTATTACAACCTGACGATGGGTGTCGTCGCACTGCACCGCGGGTTCAAATTCTGATGGAGTGACGCCGTGAAAAATCTGTTGAACCTGGTAATTGCAGTCCTGGTTGTGTTCTTCGCCACCGGGTTTACCGCCAGCGAAGCGGAAGCCGCGCGGCTCGGTGGAAGCCGTTCATTCGGCATGCAGCGGATCGCCCCCAGACCGATGCCCTCACGGCAGATCGCGCCCAGTACACCCAGTTCGCCAACATCTGCGACAACACCTCGCCGCAGTTGGCTGGGCCCGCTGGGAGGACTGGCTGCTGGACTGGGGCTTGGCGCACTGTTGTCACATCTCGGCCTGGGAGCCGAAGCTGGCGGGCTTCTCATGCTCGCGCTGTTGATTATTGGGGCGATGGCCATTGCCAGGATTCTCCAAGGACGCCCCGCAGGTTCCCAAGAACCGATGCAGTATGCCGGTCTGGGGGGCAGTCGCCCCTCTCACGCAACCGATACCGCCACCGAACGGGGTGGTTCAAGCTCCACCGCCCCAGCTGGGGGTGAATTCGATAGTGAAGCCTTTTTGCGCATCGCAAAGCTCAATTTCGTACGCCTCCAGGCAGCCAATGACGCAAAAAATCTCGAAGATATTCGTGAATTCACTACGCCGGAAGTGTTTGCGGAGGTCAAGATGCAGATGAACGAACGGGGTGACACGCGGCAGCAAACGGATGTCGTCACCCTGAACGCGGAACTGCTGGAATTGGTCACTGATGGTCCCAGGCACATTGCCAGCGTTCGATTTCACGGCATGATCCGCGAAGCCGACGATACTCCGGCCGAAGCGTTCGACGAGGTCTGGCATCTGAGCAAACCGGTGGATGGCTCGCGTGGCTGGGTCATCGCCGGCATCCAGCAGACTAGTTAGGCTTACGCTGTGCTGGATACGCTGCCTCTTTCTGCGCTGAATCACGTCATCGGGTCCGAGGACTGGGCGCGCAAGCACCTCGTCCCGTTCAGGGGACAGACGGTTTTCTTGAAGGTGCCGCCTTTTTCCCTGTGCTTGGAAATCGACCCGGAAGGATTCTTTCGCCGTGCGCAGCATGGCAGCAAGGCCACGGTCACGC
>QKII01000337.1 GCA_003249625.1 Propionivibrio sp.
CGGGCGATCAGGTCGAGAATGGCAAAGCCCTTGGTCAGGGCCGGCGCCACGGATTTTTGTTCTGTCGGTGCATTCATGTCTTGTCAGCGAAAATTCGCCCCGCTACACTATTTCCACATTCGGTATTGTATTTCCATATGTGGAATTTTAAAAGAAAGGTGTGTCATGTCCTTAGTGCTCAAAGGTGTCATCCCGCCCGTTCCCACCATCTTCAACGCCAAGGCGCAGTTCGACCCGGAAGGCATGGGTCGGCTGATCGACCGGATTCTGGCCTCCGACGTTAACGGTTTCCTGTTCCTCGGCAGCGCCGGCGAGTTCGCCGCACTGCCGCATGAAACTCGCAAGACCATCGCCGAGTTCTGCGTCAAGCGCGTTGCCGGAAAAAAGCCGGTGATCATCGGCACCGCGTCGTGCTCGACGCAGGAAGTCATCGACCTGAGCAAGCACGCCGGAAGCATCGGCGCCGACGCCGTGATGGTGGTCAACCCCTATTACGCCAAGCTCAGCGATGAGCGCATCTACCAGCACTACAGGCAGATCGCCGAAAATTCGCCGCTGCCGGTGCTGCTCTACAACTTCCCGATACTCACCGGGCAGGATCTGTCGATCGAAGTCGTTGCCCGTCTGGCCAAGGACTGCCCGAACATCGTCGGCATCAAGGACACGGTGGACTGCATGAGCCACATCCGCCGCCTGGTGTTCGAAGTCAAGGGCGCGCGACCCGACTTCATGGTCTTCAGCGGCTTCGACGAATACGTGCTCGACACACTGATGATCGGCGGCGATGGCGTCATCCCAGCCACCTCGAACTTCGCGCCAGACATAACCTGTGGCATTTACAAGGCGTTCCTCGAAAAGGATCTCGCTACGGCACAGACCCTGCTCACCCGCTTGGCCCTCCTCTCGCGGATGTACGCGATCGATGTGCCGTTCACCGGCTGCATCAAGGAAGCGATCCGTCTCGCCGGCATCGACATCTCGACCGCCGTGCTCGCCCCGGCGACGCCACCTGATGCAGCAACGCTGGAAAAGCTGAAGGCGATCCTGAAGGCGGGTGGCGTACTCAAGTAATTTCAGGACTCCTCCTGTTTGCCGGGCACCTGCCCGGCATTTTTTCGTCTGTATTCACCGAATGCGTGACGAACCCGTTACCATCCCGCAATGAACACCGCACTCCTTCTACTCCCGGACTTTTCACTCATTCTTCTCGGCGCCGCCATCCGGCGCTGGATGCATCTCGGCGACCATTTCTGGAGCGGCATCGAAAAGCTGGTCTATTTCATCCTTTTCCCGGCACTGCTGGTCAACGCCCTGGTCAAGACACGCATCGATCTCGCCGCCGCCTTGCCGCTCGTCGGCACCGCGTTCACCGTCATTGTCTGCGGCATGGTGCTGGGACTGCTACCAAAACCCTTTACCCGGATTCCGTCACTAACCTACGCCTCACTCTACCAATGCGCCTTCCGCTTTAATTCCTATATCGGGCTGGCCGTCGTCAGCATGCTCTTCGGCGCGCCTGGCGTCGCCGCGATGGGCATCATCATCGGTGCCGCGGTTCCCGTGGTTAACCTGGTTTCCGTCGGCATGCTGGCCCGGCACGGGCAGCGCGGACTGCTATGGGAGATCGCGCGCAATCCGCTGATCTGGGCGACTGCACTCGGCTTTGCGCTGAATCTCAGCGGATTCGTCGCACCAAAACCTTTACAAATCTTTCTTGGCCGACTGGCCGACGCCTCGATCGCCCTTGGTCTGCTCGCCGTCGGGGCGGCACTGCGCCTGGAAGGCACTGCCGGACTCAAGGCATTCTCCAGCTGGCTGACTGTGGTCAAGCTCCTGATCCTGCCGGCAATCGCCGCTTTCATCGGACCACGACTCGGACTGTCCGGCCTCTACTACAAGGTCGTCGTGCTGTTCTCCGCCCTGCCGACCGCCTCCTCGGCGTACATCCTGGCGATGCGCATGGGTGGCGACGGCAAGAGCGTCGCCTGGCTCATTTCCGCGACGACACTTTCCTCGATGCTGACACTGACGCTATGGGCAGCGTGGGT
>QKII01000006.1 GCA_003249625.1 Propionivibrio sp.
GTTCATACGCATCTGCCGCAGCCACATGATCCATTCACCAGCCTTGTGCCGCCGCAGGGCATCAAGCTGACGCCGCAGCATTTCGCCTATCTCAAGATTTCGGAAGGCTGCAACCACAGTTGCACCTTCTGCATTATTCCGTCGCTGCGCGGGCCGCTGGTCAGCCGACCGATCGGGGATGTGCTGCAGGAAGCGAAGCATCTGGCCGAAGCCGGCGTGCGGGAGTTGCTGGTCATCTCGCAGGACACCAGTGCCTATGGCGTCGATGTGAAATACCGCACCGGCTTCGTCGGCGGTCGCCCGGTCAAGACGCGGTTGAAGGAGTTGTGCGAGGCGCTGGCCGAGTTTGGCATCTGGGTGCGCCTGCATTATGTCTATCCGTATCCCAGCGTCGATGAATTGATTCCGCTGATGGCCGAAGGCAAGATCCTGCCGTACCTCGACGTGCCGTTCCAGCATTCGAACTCGCGCATCCTCAAGGCCATGAAGCGGCCGGCGAGTGCCGAGAATAATCTGGAACGCATCAAGGCGTGGCGCGCGATTTGCCCGGACATCACGATTCGAAGCACATTCATCACCGGCTTCCCGGGAGAGACCGAGGCTGAATTCGAGGAGTTGCTGGAGTTCATCGAAGAAGCGCGGCTCGACCGAGTCGGCTGCTTCCCCTATTCGCCGGTCGAAGGCGCGGTGGCGAATTCGCTGGCGCCTGCCGTGCCTGACGATGTGCGTGAGGAACGGCGCAGGCGGCTGATGGACGTCCAGGAGGATATTTCGGCGGAACTGCTGGCGGCGAAGATCGGGCGCGAGATCACTGTGCTGGTTGATGCGGTCGATGATGAAGGCACGCTGGCCCGTTCGTCGGCCGACGCGCCAGAAATCGATGGCTTGGTAATCATCGACGACTATTTCGACGCAGAGCCGGGGGATTTCCTGCAGGTGCGTGTCGTCGATGCTGACGAGCATGATCTTTACGCGGAGGCCATTTCGGAGTGAGCGGAGTGAACGGGACCGGCTGTGTGACGGGCGACGATCTGATCGGACGACTATCTGCCGTGGTCGGCGAAGACCACGTTTTGCAAGGGGCTGAGGAAATGAGCCCCCATCTGACCGACTGGCGCGGGCGGTATCATGGCGCGGCTCGGTGTCTGGTGCGTCCAGCGTCAACCGCCGAAGTTGCTGGTGTGGTGCGCGTTTGTGCCGCTGCCGGCGTGCCGATGGTGCCGCAAGGGGGTAACACCAGCCTGTGCGGTGCCGGTATCCCCGACCTGTCGGGTAACGCGGTGATGATTAATCTCTCGCGACTGAACCGCATCCGGGCGATCGACCGGTCGAACAACACCATCACCGTCGAAGCCGGTTGCCTGTTGAAGACCGTGCAGGATGCAGCGTTCGAAGCGGGCCGGTATTTTCCGTTGTCGTTGGCGGCGGAAGGGAGCTGCCAGATTGGCGGTAACCTGTCGACCAATGCCGGCGGCGTTCGGGTGCTGCGCTACGGCAATATCCGCGAGTTTACCCTCGGGCTGGAAACCGTCCTGCCGAACGGTGAGGTTTGGGACGGCTTGCGTGGTCTGCGCAAGGACAATACCGGTTACGACCTGAAGCAATTGTTCATTGGTGCAGAGGGAACGCTGGGTATTATTACCGCTGCGGTCCTGAAACTTTTCCCGCAACCGAGGGCAACCGCCACGGCCTGGCTGGCGATCGATTCGCCGAGTGTCGCGGTGCAGTTGCTCGGTGAACTGCAAAGCGGTTTCGGTACGTCACTGACGGCCTGCGAATTGGTGTCGGAACTCACGCTCGACCTCGTCTTCAAGCACATTGAGGGGGCGCAGCCGCCGCTTTCGACAAGTCCGTGGTACCTGCTGATCGAACTGTCGGCGCCGGACGGTGAAAGTGAACTCAATGCAGGGCTCGAGCGTTTTCTTGAGGTGGCGTTTGAGAATGGTACGGTGAGCGACGCGGTGATTGCCCAGAGCATTGAGCAGACGCACAAGCTGTGGGCCTTGCGCGAGGACATCAGCGAGGCAGAAAAGAAGGAAGGCGTCGCCATCAAGCACGACATCTCGTTGCCGATTTCGCGCCTGGCCGAGTTTCTTGATGCGGCGGATGTGGCGCTCACGAAAGCGTTTCCCGGCGTGCGGATCGTTGCGTTCGGTCATGTCGGCGACGGTAACCTGCATTACAACCAGTCGATGCCGGACAAGGAGGCAAATGCGGCTTTCATACCGCGGCAGCCCGAGGTCAATCGCGTCGTCTACGATCTTGTGACGCGGTTCGGTGGGAGCATTAGCGCCGAGCATGGCATTGGCCAGCTCAAACGCCGTGAGTTGGCGTGTTATCGCAGTGCGGTCGAGATCAACATGATGCGTTCGATCAAGCAAGCGCTGGATCCGAACGGGATCATGAACCCCGGCAAGGTGTTGTAGTTCGGATCAGGACGCCTGTGCCGGGAGGCGCAGGCGTGCGAGCAGTCCGCCGCCAGGGCGGTTCTGCAGTTCGAAGGTGCCGCCATGCAGGCGGGCGATCCGGTCAACAATCGCCAGACCGAGACCGGTACCGCTGGCATCGGTACGGGCGTCTTCCAGTCGGGTGAAGGGGCGTTTGAGCCGTTCCAGTTCGGCTTCCGGGAGACCGGGGCCGCAATCCGCAATATCGATTACCAGCAGCGAACTTTCCTGTCGTGTCTCGACGCTGAATGGCGCAGCGCCGTACTTGCGCGCGTTGTCCAGCAAGTTGGCGATCGCGCGGCTCAGTGCTTTCGGACGCACCTGGATCGTGCCCGGAAGATTGCCCGGTGTGAATTGAGGGGCGGGGTCCGTGCGCAGGTATCTCGCAATGACTTGTGCGACCAGCGCGTTAATGTCGCTGTCGACGGGCGTTTCGTTGCCGTCCCCGCGCGCGTAGTCGAGGAACTGAGCGATGATCATGTCCATCTGCTCGATGTCGCCGACGACCGCTTCACGCGCGTTGTCGTCAGAAATGGACATTTCACACTCAAGACGCAGGCGGGCGAGGGGGGTACGCAAGTCGTGCGAAATGCCAGCCAGAACTTCCGTACGCTCGGCGGCAATCTGCTGCAGATCCTTCGACATGCGGTTAAACGCGTCCGCAAGTTGTCGTAATTCGTTGGCGCCGTCGATCGTTACTGGCGGGGGATGGCGTCCCTGACCCAGTTCGCGGGCGGCGTTGGCCAGGGTGCGCAGTGGCCGCGTCACGCGGGAGACGATCAACCACGCGACTAGCAGTGCAAGGGCCAGCGAGGCAAAGCCCCAGCCGAGCCAGTGCCAGGGAACCGGTCGCTCGGCGCGGGCCGCAGGTAACATCAGCCAGTATTCGTCGTCATCGCCGGGGTCAATCGAAAAGCTGATCCACAGCCCCTGTTGCCCGTTGACCTCGCTGGCAAAGCGACTCTGTGGTCCGAGCTGGGCGATGACGGCCTGCTCCATGACATTGAAGAAGAAAGTGTCGGGCAATGGCGCGACAATGTCGGTCTGTTCGGCCGGATAAAGATGGACGCCTTCGCTCTCGGCAAGATCCTGCAGCAGAGCGACCCGTTTTCCTGGGTCGGCGGCGACGAGACCTGCCTTGGTCAGGTTGACCATGCTGACCGCCAGTTCCGCCAGCTGACGGGCGCGAGGTTCGCGTCCGGCGAGACTGAAAAGGGCGAACCAGACGATCCCGGAAACGAAGATCACCAGACTGATCAGCAGAAAGGCGCGGCCCAGCAGCGTCTGCGGAACGAGGCGCTGCGGAAATTTCACTTGGCTTCGCCGTCGGGAATGAACACGTAGCCGAATCCCCAGACGGTTTGCAGGTAGCGGGGTGTTGCCGGGTCTGGTTCGATCAGTTTGCGCAGGCGGGAGATCTGGACATCGATTGCCCGGTCGAACGGCCCCTGCTCGCGACCGCGGGCCAGTGTCATCAGCCGGTCACGGGACAACGGCTGGCGGGGATGCTCAAGCAGCACCTTGAGGACGGCGAATTCACCGGTGGTCAGCGGCTGCGGTTCCCCGTCTTTGGTCAAGGTGCGCGTGGCCAGGTCGACCTCGATGTTGGCGAAGGCAATGGATTTGTGTTCGGCGGTTGGTGCACCGGGAACGACGGCGACGCGGCGGCGCAGTACGGCCTGGATGCGTGCGACCAGTTCGCGTGGGTTGAACGGCTTGGGAAGGTAGTCATCGGCACCCATTTCCAGTCCGACGATACGGTCGATCTCGTCGCCCTTGGCCGTCAACATCACAATCGCCTGCTGCGGCTCGCTGGCCCGCAACCGGCGGCAGATGGACAGTCCATCTTCACCAGGCAGCATCAGGTCGAGCACGATCAGGTCGAACGCTTCGCGGGCCATCGCCTTGTCCATCATCTCGGCGTTCTCCGCGACCTTCACCGCGAATCCCTGTTCGCCAAGATAGCGATGCAACAGATCGCGCAGCCGCTTGTCGTCGTCGACGACGAGGATCTTTCGCTTGCTCATGGGGATTCCTTGTAAAAGCCTGATTATGTCATTGGCAGGAGGCGGAAGGCTAATTGGAGAAACTTGTCCGCGTGAAGAGGTTCCAGTGCCAGTGCTCGGTGTTCAACCTGTCTGGGGCGAACCGTGTTTTTGCTTTGTCCACTCGGGTTTCACGAAGAGCCCGAAAAACTTCCGGTCTTCCTGCAGCATATGCCGGGCCACGACATCGCGGGCCAGGAAGTTGACCAGATCGCCTATCGACACATCCTTTTCATCCACACGGCAGCGCAGATCCAGTGCTTCTCGGATCAGTTTTCGGTGGCTGGCGGCATGGTCGGCCAGTGCCTCATAGGCGTGGTCGCGGAGGACCTGTTCCTCATCTGAAAAATGCTGCTCGACGTGGGTGAGCAACGTGTCGAATGCCGTAGAAAATTCTGCTGGCGAGGCATCCAGCAGGGCATTCGCCAAGCGGAAAAGTTCGCGGTGTTGCTGGTCTATCGCGGGGTGATTTGACGCGAAACTGGGACGCCAGGCGAGATGCAGTACGCTAGGCGCGTTTGCACATGTTCTTTCGAATGCTTCGATGGGCGAGAACAGTTCGACTCGGCCACTGCCCGCACGCTTGGCGTGATACATGGCTTCGTCGGCCATCCGTATCAGTTCCTGGTCGTTCTCGCTGTGGTCGGGATAGAGCGCGATGCCGATACTCGATGAAACGCTCAACTTCTCGCCAGCATCTGTGACGAACGGCTGTTGCAACTCAAGGCTGATTTTTTCCGCGACGGTCTGCGCCTGCGCCGGGTGCTGTATGTCGGGCAGAAGTACGATGAACTCGTCTCCCCCAACACGGGCGGCGGTGTCCGACTGACGCAGACAGTCGCGGATCCGTCCGGCAACCGATCGGAGCAGCCAGTCGCCCGTTTCGTGCCCAAGGCGGTCGTTGATAGGCTTGAACTTGTCCAGGTCGATATAGAGGATTCCCAGCCGATGCTGGTCCCGCCGGGCACGGGCGATCTGTTGCGGAAGTCGGTCAAGCAGCAGCCGGCGGTTTGCCAGGTCGGTGAGCGGATCGTAGAAAGCCAGTCGACGGATTGCCGCCTCGGCGCGCTTGCGTTCGGTAATGTTGCGCGTGACCCCAATAACGTATTCGGGCTTGCCGTTGGCGTCGGCGTGCAGGGTGGTGACCACCTCAGTGTGTATGATGTGGCCGTCCTTGTGCGGCTGGTCGATTTCGGTCACGCGCGGTGCTTGTAAATGATCTCCCGCGTTCCAGCGCGTGATCGATTCCTTGAGCGCGTCCTCGGCGCGCTGTACCGATTCCGGCGTCAGCGCAGCGATCATCGGCTGCGCCATGACCTCCTCCGGTGTATACCCGCGCAGTTGGTAAACCGTCGGGCTGACATAGGCAAAGCGGCCGCTGGCTATGTCCAGGATCCATATCACGTCGCCGCTGTTCTCGGCGATGAAACGAAATTTTGCTTCGCTCTCGCGCAGTTCGTTGACGGCCCGTTCGCGCGCGGCCATTTCTCGCTTCATTCGCCGGTTAAGGCGCAGCATGAACGCGGCGATGAGCGATGCCAGCGTACCGATGGCGACTGCAATCGATAGGCCGATTGCCCATTTATTCTGTTCCTGTCTCCGTGCCTCCTCCTCGTCATCGATGTAGAGGAAATTACCCAAGCTGAAGTCGACGGGCATCAGCCCAAATTCGGCGTAGGTGTTTACGATGCTTTGCCAGCGCTCACCGCTCATGTGGCCGATAGTGAACAGATCATCCTTGACGAGAAGTTTGATGCGTTCGGCCTCGAACATCAGGAATTCTCGGCTCAGATCATGGGCGTAGCGGGCGCGGATGATTTCGGCGATCTCTTCGGGATGTTCCAGCGCGTACTCCCATCCCCTTAAACTGGCTTCACGGAAGGCTTTGACCCGCTGCGGGTGCGCGTTCACCTCGTTTGCTGACGTGAACAGGATGTCGCCATAAAAATCGATTCCGGCGGAACGAGGCGATAGCGCAACGTAGGGGATGTAGCGTTTATCCAGTTGAAAGGGGGTGCTGGTCGAATAACCGCTCATTACGTCCACACGCCCTAGCGCCAGTTCATCTGTCGAAAAGGTGTGCGGAGAGGTGATCAGCGTGTTCTCTGGTATGCCTTCCCGTCGCAGGTAAACGCGTAGTTCGTCTTCTTGCGGTCCGAGCATGATCCGTTTTTCCTTGAGATCACGAACCGAGGAAATGCCGGAGTAAATGTGTCCGTAAAGTGTGAGCGGCGAATGCTGGAAGATGGCAGCCAGTGCGACGACCGGTTTGCCGCGCCGGCGTTCGAGCAGCAACGCGCTGGTTCCCACGCCGAATGCAGCACGGCCGCGGATGACTTCGTCGGTGACATCCGTGTCAGGTCTTGCTTCGACGAAATGGACGTCCAGTCCCACGTCTCGATAGAACCCTTTTTCCTGCGCTGCGTAGTAGCCGGCAAACTGGAACTGGTGCGATCCCTTGAGTTGCAGTGTGAGCGTGTCTGGGTGGTCAGCAGCAGCCGGCAAGGGAGCAAGCACCGATACCAACAGAATGACTCTGCTGGCGAGGGCGCCGACTCGTTTGAGGTAGGCGTACCACCGTTGGATCGTCATTTCTCCGAATTTTGCGTTTGAGGTTCCTTTTGATCTTAACCCGTAGGCTGATTGCGTGCTGCGACTTTTTCCCGGTCCCCGAAGAATACGTGACCAGGTCGGCTTTCCTTGGTTCCCCCGGCTGACTAGCGGTTTGGCCCGCTACGCTTTGTGGTTGGCGATTTGTTCTCGCGTTCCCCCGTTGATGAACGACCCGTTGCCCTTGCCAGCTCCGCCAGTTCCATCCAGATCAGCGTGTCGATGTAGGACATGAATGATTGCAGATAGTCCGGCGCAATGTCGCGCATAAGCTGCAGGCTGCGCAGAACGAGGTGCTGCGAGTTCATCGGCCCGGCGTTTCCCGGGGCTTGTGCGAGGGTCTGCGTAAGTTGCTGCTCGCTGCTGAGGCGTGCCCATGTCTCGTGGAATCGGGCAATCGAACGGAGTTCCGGTGCTGGACCGGCGTGGGGCGTTTCCGGTGGACGATCGCCGTGCTGACGAATGTAGGCGAGGAGATCGGCCAGCGGAGTGCTGGCGTCTTCGGTGGGGATGACTTTGGCCGGGGCGGGCGGACGGGATGCCAGTTTCCTGCAGGCATCTGCAAACTGAATCATGAGCGTTGTGTTGAGTGACTTCTGAACCGCCTCGGGTTGCGCAGCGGCCCGGCGGGTTAGCGCTTCCAGGTAGGCAAAGCGCACCGGGTCACGTTCCGCGGCACCGCGGGCACGCAGAGCGTTCAAGGCGGCCTGCAGGTCGGCCGTCTCAGCCATTTCCGTCCTTGCCCTTCGTGGTGGTCTTGGGCACTGGCGCCATT
>QKII01000029.1 GCA_003249625.1 Propionivibrio sp.
TTCATGACAAATACTGGACTTCTGCCAAAGTAACCTCCGATTTGAATATCGAAGAACGCCTCAGCAGATTTAGTAAATTCTTCCGTGTTGTACGCTTGCCTGTGCTTCGAAGACTCAACTCTTTTCTGAACCCGCGATGGCAATCGGCTAAATTCCAATCGGCCGGATAAGAGGAGTGTTCCTGTGCACAATTTCGATAGCCTGCCGAGTATTTCCTGGTGACTGTGGTAAGCAAGTGCACTCATCTCACTCCCCCAGAAGAAATAGTGGTAACAACTAAGCATTAGAACGGTTTGGAAAGGCCCTCCAAAGGATTCTGGATCTTCCGATACCTCGTCTAGCGAAGCATGATGAAACGAGGTCTTGCTTACCTTAAGGTATTCTCTCACTCTGTTGGCTAGAGCAATGTATGGGGCATACACATCCATTCCTACTGCCTTCTGACAACCAGGTTCGCCTAGTGCTGCGCTCAACACGTAAAACCCCTTGCAGCTTCCAACGTCAAGAAAATTGCCCAATGGGTTCGGATAAAGCTGCTTAATGGTGCGATATCGCTCATAGAGACGAAAACAGGGGATCAGTTTTGATTCGTGTATTTGGTAATTATGGTTGTTCGGATAGCCAATCAACTGCTTGTTGAGCTCGGCCTCTATGCTACTTGTGGAACGCCGATTGTAATCACGACGATACCGGACTTGATAACGGGTTAAGTTCCTAATTTTTTCCCAAAGCATGAGCCGCTTAATTCGTTAGTTAGGTGTGGTTTCGGGGTTTTTCAAGCTTAACTTCGCCAAAGGTCATGAACACGATTCCAGCAGGACTGCGATAAATGCCGTTTACATTGATAGCCGCAAAGCTCCAGGCTTCATCTTCCGTGCAGACTACCTTGCGGCGTACGAGGTTGTCGACATTGTTCTGTGAATCAACTACCTGAACCGCACATTCTCGCGTGTGAGTTGGCTAATCGAAGTGCAGCCCATCAGCTTCATCCCCCGTTCGATTTCCGCCCGCATGAGCCCCAATGCTCGCTCAACACCGGCCTGACCGGCAGCGGCCAAGGGGAACAAGTAGAAGCGTCCGACACCTACGGCTTTCGCGCCGAGCGAAAGAGCCTTCAATACGTGGGTTCCGCGTTGGATCCCTCCATCCATCATCACATCTATTCGATCGCCCACTGCATCAACGATTTCTGCCAGCTGATCGAACGCAGCGCACGAGCCATCGAGCTGCCGACCACCATGATTGGACAATACGATGCCCGTGCAGCCGATGTCGACTGCGCGCCTCGCATCCGCAACCGACATGACGCCCTTCAGACAAAACTGTCCGTTCCAGAATTGGACCATTTCTGCCACGGCTTTCCAGTTCATGGACGGGTCCAGCATCTCGGTAAAGTAGCGCTCTATCGACATAGCACCGCCGCCCATGTCGACATGTTCGTCCAATTGCGGCAGCTTGAACCTTTCGTGGATAAGGTAGTTCAAGGCCCACCGCGGCTTGATCGCAAATTGAAGCATTCCGCCCAGCGTAAGCCTGAACGGAATTGAGAATCCGGTACGCAGGTCCCGCTCCCGATTTCCTCCGGTGATGCTGTCAACGGTCAGCATCATGACCTCGACACCGGCCTCCTTGGCACGTTGAAGCATGGCGCGATTAAGGCCGCGATCCTTGTGAAAGTAGAACTGATACACCTGCGGAGTGGCGTATGTTCTGCGCAGCTCTTCTAGACTGACCGTGCCTAGCGAGGACACGCCGAACATCGTCCCGTACCTCGATGCAGCGCCGGCGACCGCGCGTTCACCCTGATGGTGGAACAGGCGCTGGAGCGCGGTCGGCGAACAGTAAAACGGCATGGCGAGCTTCTGGCTCATTACCGTCACAGAAAGATCGACGCTCGCCACCCCTCGCAGGACGTTAGGCACCAGGTCGCAGCGCTCGAAGCTTGCCGTGTTCCGACGATAGGTCACCTCGTCGTCAGCTGCTCCGTCAATGTAGTCGAAAATCGGACCCGGCAGGCGTCGCCTGGCGAGTTCGCGGAA
>QKII01000342.1 GCA_003249625.1 Propionivibrio sp.
AAAAAGCCTCGTGACATCTGCAAGGCTTCTGCATTGGGCAAGTGGGATGAAACCCGCTCAGAAATAGCGCCACAACAGGAATACGTTGGCGATTGCAACGTGAAGCAGCATCAACGGAAACGCGAGTTTCGTATAGGCCATAAAGCGGAACGGAATGCCGTTACGCTCAGCAATTCCAGCGACGGTCAGGTTCGCGCTGGCGCCAATCAGCGTGCCATTGCCGCCAAAGCAGGCCCCCAGCGACAGGCTCCACCACAGTGGCATCAACGCGTCCGGTCCGCCAAGGTTCGGAGCCATCGCCTTGATCAACGGGATCATTGTCGCCACGAAGGGGATGTTGTCGACAATCGCTGAAAAGATCGAAGAGGCGCCGAGGATGCTCACCCCGGTAATGGTCAGGTCGCCACCGGTCAGTGCAACCAGCTTGTCGGCCAACAACTTCAGCAGCCCCACGTGTTCGACGCCGGAGACAATGATGAACAGCCCGACGAAGAAGAAGATTGTGATCCACTCGACCTCGTTGAAGATTTTGATGACGTTTTCCGACTGGACTTCGGCCGGCTTTCCCATGTTGTCGAAAAGGAGCAGCAAAGCTGCTCCCGCCATACCGATGGTGCCTGATTCGAGGTTGAGTTGTCGGGCCATCATGAACGAGCCGATCACCAAGGCCAGGACCAGCGCTGCGAACTTGAGTAGACGTGAGTCGGAAATCACGCTGTTTTCGTCGAATTCCATGACGCGTTCGCGAAGTTCGGTCGACGCCGTCATGCGTCGCCCCCAGATGAGGTGCATCGAGACGATATGCACGATCAGGACGACGACTACGACGGGTGCCAGGTTCAGGAAAAAATCGTTGAATGTCAGTCCTACCTGCCCGCCAATCAGGATGTTCGGCGGGTCGCCGACGAGCGTCGCCGTGCCTCCGATGTTGGCAGCGAGGATTTGCGAGAACAGAAAAGGGTAGGGATTAATCCTGAGCGCTTCGCTAATGACCAGTGTTACCGGGACGACCAGGAGCACCGTCGTGACGTTGTCCAGAAGAGCCGAGGCGGCGGCGGTCACGATACTGAGCATCGCCAGAATACCTGCCGGATTGGCCCTGACGAGTTTGGCCGACCAGATGGCCAGATACTCGAACACGCCGGACTTGCGTGTTATCGAGACGATGATCATCATCCCCACCAGCAGACCGATGGTGTTGAAGTCGATTCCGGCAAGGGCACGTTCCTGATCAAGAATGCCGGTCATGATCGTCAGCATCGCCCCGAGGAGCGCGACAATAGAGCGGTTCAGCCGCTCGCTGATCAGAACACCGTATGTGATGATCATCAGCGTCGTCGCCAGCCAGAGCGGGTTCAGTCCAAGCAAGGCGAACAGTGGCGTCGCATGCATCAGCGGATCCTCCCGAGGCGGGCGAGGACATCCCAGATCGTTACGAGGCCGATCAACTTGCCGTTTTCGACTACCGGCAAGATGTTCCGCTCCCGGTAAAGGAAGAACATTGCGATCGTGAGCAGAGTTCTGGAGCTGAGAACCGGAACGGTCCTGTCGAGGTGCTTGCTTACGGGGTCATTTGACACGGCATCCATTCGTGCCTGCAGTTCGGCAATCGGCTCCTGGATGAAACCGCCCTCGAGCATGTGTCTGGGCGAGAACTTTTCGTGGTCGTCGGAGAGTACATGCGGCATTGCCAGAGCGATCAGCCGACTGCGTGGCAGCATGCCCTGGTAGCAACCGTCGGCATCGACGACCGGCAAGGAAGGAACGCGGTGCTCGATGATGCTTTGCAGTGCGAACAAAAGCGAGTCATCCGGCTTGAGAACCGCGGGCGGATCGGACATGACGGAACTGCACAAGGCACCGGGATTCTGGGGCATTGCTACTCCTCGTAGATCAACAAATACACCCGGCCGTTTCCGTCATCAGCGCCAATTCGAGAAATGACGCCAGGATTCCGGAGTCGGCAAACCGATTGATTGTTGTCCTTTGCGAAGAGGAAGACAAGCCAGAATTTGACTGTTTTGGCGGTCAGTTTTTG
>QKII01000078.1 GCA_003249625.1 Propionivibrio sp.
CGAATCCGGCAAACACGCCGGCAGTTTTCCACGTCCAGCTGAATCGTCCGGTCTCGGGGTTGATGTGGGCAACCGCATGATCGGCATCGTTGCGTTGGCTGTTCTTGCGCGTTGTCTGCCGGATGAGACGCCAGACGACATACAACGTCAGGCCGGCGAAGAGCACGAGCAACAGCATCTGTGGGAGCAGGTGGGAAACGGCAAGCCCTGCTTTGGTGAAGGGGATGCCGCACAGCACCATCACCATCGCCGCCTTGTAGCGGACGAGCTTCTTGCGCAAGCCGTCGAAGGCGCCGAGGGCTGCCCCGCTGGCCACGGCGATCAGGGCCACGGGGGCGGCGGCCTGGACGGACCAGCCCATACCGTTGACCAGGGCAGGGACGGCAAGGATGCCGCCGCCGGCACCAGTCAGCCCGAGAATGATGCCGACGAAAACGCCGAGGATGAGGGAAATTTCCATGATTCGGTCCGGGCTCGACAGTTTTCGACGATCAGGCCTTGCGTCGTTCGCGCAGTTCGAATAGCTCGAAAATCCCCATGCCGGCGAGCATGGCGATGACGAACGGCACGCCTTGCCAGGCACCCTGTCCGAGCAGGACAAGACCCGGTCCCGGGCAGATGCCGGCGAGTCCCCAGCCGATACCGAACGTCAGGCTGCCGAGGATCAATCGACGGTCAAGTTGCCGGGCGCTCGGCAAGTGCATCGGGAACCCAAGCAGCGACAGGGTGCGCTTCTTGGCGAATGTGAAGGCGATGAGTCCGATGGCGATCGCGCCACCCATTACGAGCGCCAGAGACGGATCCCAGTTTCCGGAGAGATCCAGGAACCCCAGAACCTTGGCGGGGTTGGTCATGCCGGAAACGATCAGGCCGAGTCCAAAGATCAGGCCGGCGAGCAATGAAAAGAGACTGGTCATGGCGTTACCTCAGGCAAAAAGATGGCGAATGACGAAAACCGTGACGAACCCGGTCAGCATGAAACCGGCGGTTGCCGCCAGAGAACGGGGCGAAAGACGGGAAAGACCGCATACGCCATGACCGCTGGTGCAGCCCGATCCATAGCGTGTGCCGATGCCAACGAGCAACCCTGCAACGATCAGCGTTCCCGTTCCGGCATCGATCTGGGCTACGGGCAAGGGGGATAGCGTTTGATAGAGCCAGGGCGCAGCCAGCATGCCGAGGAGAAACGCGCTGCGCCATGCTGTGTCGCCAGATTTCGGATGGAACAGGCCGCCGATGATGCCGCTTATACCGGCTATGCGGCCGTTCAGGAGGACGAACACGGCGGCAGCCAGTCCGATCAGGATACCGCCCGCCAGGGCTGAATACGGCGTGAAATGTGCCCAGTCAATGATCATGTCGATTCCCACAGTAGAGTGTGTAAAGTTGGTCGAGAAGAGGCAGTACCTTGGGGTTCTTGACCGAATAATGGATTTGCTTGCCGCTGCGCCGTGTGCTCACGACGTCCTCATGGCGCAGAACGCCGAGTTGCTGCGAAAGGGTCGGTTGCAGAATGCCCAGCGCCTTTTCAAGCTCGCCCACCGATTTTTCGCCTTGGCTCAGTTGGCAGAGCAGAAGCAGACGGTCGGCGTTGGCCAGTGTGCGCAGCAGACTTGTTGCTTCGCCCGCGGCTTGGCGCATCGCGTCGATATCAAGTTTCGGTGCTGTCGTCATTGGAATGTGTCTATGTGCTACGCGAAAAAATGGTATCGATATATGAATAAGTATATTATTAGAAGCTTATTAACAAGATTGGTTCAGTCACCAAATCAAAATTTTTTGTCAGGTCGAAGAGGGTCGCGGAGGGCGGAATAGGGGAGGTCCCTCCGAGTGGAGAGACCTGTTCCCGATCAGGAATTCGGCAGTTTGGCCGGCGAACGCGGATCGACGTTGGCCTTCATGCCGCCGCTGAAACTGCTTGCCTTGAAGCCGTTTTGCGCAAGAACACGTGCGGCGAAGTAACTCATCTTTCCGAAAGCGCAGAGTGTGACGACAGGGCGGCTACGGTCGAGCTTGTCGAGATTGGCCCGCAGGG
>QKII01000281.1 GCA_003249625.1 Propionivibrio sp.
AGCGGATTCGGTAGCTCTTTTCGTAGGGCTCAAAGTGGATGTCTGAAGCCCCGTCGTTGATGGCGTCGAGCAGCATCTTCTGAATGAAGCGAACGACGGGGGCGTCGTCGACCTCGACGGAGGCGGCTTCATCACTTGCCTTGTCGGCCGTATCTTCGTCAGTGAACTCGAGGTTGATGTCCTCGCTGACCAGATTCTTGAGCGTTTCTTCGGCTGACTCGGAAAGCGTCGTAACGAGCGGCGAAAGAATCGTTTCATCAACGATGACCGGATCGACTGCCAGGCCCGTCTGGAATCGGATTTCGTCGAGTGCGCGCAGGTTGGTCGGGTCGGCGATTGCTACCGCAAGCCGGTTTCCTCGTTTGTGCAACGGTATGACGCGATGGGTCGCGATCAGCTTTTTGTCGATCGCTGTCTTGAGGATATGGGCGTCGTCGAAGGCCGTTAGATCGAGCAATGGGTATCCGAAGGTCTCGGCGGCAAAGCGGGCGATTTCACTCCCCCCGATCTTCTTCGAACTGACAAGTTGCTCGATGAATGTAGTACGGGTGGCAGATGCTTGCGACGACAGCGTTTCGGCTTCGCCTTCGCGAATCCGCCCGGCCTGAACCAGCGCGCGTGCGAGACCGCTCAAGGCCGAGTGTTGGGGATTAGCTGCCATGTCTGCCTGATGATTAGACCCAGAGGTTGTTTGTGGTGCTCAAAAATGCCAGAAGGATCATGCAATGAGTTTCCCGGTTTGTAAAGCCGAGAGGGAGGCTCCTCTCTGAACGGTCTGCCGAATCTTATATTCTTCCGAGTAGTATTTCCGATACGAAACGGGTGCCGATGTAGGCCAGGAACAGAAGAAGGAAGCCGGCAAGAGTCCACCGCTGGGCAATTCTTCCGCGCCAACCATATATTTTCCTGCCGAGGAGGAGCGCTGCGAATACGCTCCACGAGGCAATTGCGAATACGGTCTTGTGATCCAGTGTGAAAGCCTTGTCGAAAATTTCTTCCGAGAAAAAAACGCCGCTGACGAGCGTGAGTGTCAGCAGCAGGAAGGCGATGCCGATCAGGCGGAACAACAAGGTTTCCATTGCAAGAAGAGGGGGGGCGCTCAGTCGGCGCGCTTCCAACGGGTTTTGATGGAGCTTTCGTTCGATGAGGCCCATGAAAAGGGCGTGCAGGGCTGAAAGCGTTACCAGGCTGTATGCCAGCATGGCCGTGAGGATATGTGCCTTGAATTCCGGCGAGGCGGCGTGGGTTATCTCATGGGTTTGCCGGAACAGTGAGGGGGACAAAGAGGCCAGGGCAGCCAGTGGCAAGATGATTGGCAACATCCACTCCATTTGCGAGCGGAAACTTTCCAGCCAGTAAATCAGTACCGCTAGCCAGAGCATCAACGAGAACGCGATGCTGAATGAGAAACGCAGCGAGCCAGTCGAGAACAGGCTTTCGTACAGACCGATTCCCTGCAGCGTCAGCGCTGCGGCAATGACGAGTCGTTCGTGTCCGTAGCGGGCGCTCTCCGCGCGGTCTGACTGATTTCCTCGTCGCGTCTGCCAGAAATGAAAGCCCAGTCCGGCGTAAAGCAGGGCAGCAGCGATGTGGAAGGCGAGGTGCAGTAGAATATCCGGCATTTTTCAAGTCTACACCAAGCCGGAAATCAAATGCTCGACAACCTGACCCAACGCCTCTCCCGTGTCATGAAGACCTTGCGTGGCGAGGCACGTCTGACCGAAACCAATATTGCCGATGCTTTGCGCGAGGTTCGACTCGCCCTGCTGGAAGCGGACGTGGCGCTGCCCGCCGTCAAGGCGTTCATCACCGCCGTAAAGGAAAAAGCTGTTGGCGAGGAGGTGGTTGGTTCTCTGAGTCCGGGGCAGGCGCTGATCGGCGTTGTGCACCGCGAATTGACCGCGCTGATGGGCGAAGCGCACAGTGGGCTTAATCTGGCTACCACGCCGCCTGCGATCGTGCTCATGGCTGGCCTACAGGGGGCGGGGAAAACGACCACCGTTGGCAAGCTGGGGAAACTGCTGAAGGAAACGCAAAAGAAGAAGGTTCTGGTGGTTTCCTGTGACGTTTACCGGCCGGCTGCTATCGAACAGTTGAAGACCGTTGCCGAACAGGCGCAGGTGGATTTCTTCCCGTCGACTGTAAATGATAAGCCGGTAGCGATTGCCAGGAGTGCGGTTGATTGGGCGCGGCGCCATTTTTACGACGTGCTGCTTGTGGATACCGCGGGGCGGCTGTCGATCGACGAGGCGATGATGAAGGAAATCGCCGAGTTGCATGCCGAACTCAAACCGATCGAGACGCTTTTCGTCGTCGATGCAATGCTTGGTCAGGACGCCATCAACACGGCCAAGGCCTTCAACGATGCATTGCCCTTGACCGGTGTGATTCTGACCAAGCTCGATGGGGACTCTCGCGGTGGTGCGGCCCTGTCGGTTCGCCACGTGACAGGCAAGCCGATCAAATATGCCGGCGTGGGAGAAAAACTCACCGGTCTGGAACTTTTCCACCCGGAGCGGATGGCCTCGCGCGTTCTCGGGATGGGGGATGTCCTGTCGTTGATCGAGGATGCGCGCAAGGGGATCGACGAGGCGAAGGCGGTTGAGTTTGCCAAGAAGCTCAAGTCCGGCAAGACGTTCGACCTGAACGATTTCAAGGAGCAGATCGGCCAGATGCGCAAAATGGGCGGCATTACCTCGATGCTGGACAAGCTTCCGGCGCAGTTTGCCCAGGCAGCCAGCCAGATGCCGGTTGGTGGAGAGGAGAAGGTGGTTGGGCGCATCGAAGGCATTATCAATTCGATGACTCCCGGCGAGCGCAGCAAGCCGGAATTGATCAAGGCTTCGCGGAAGCGGCGAATTGCCGCGGGCGCAGGGGTTCAGGTTCAGGAAGTCAACCGGTTGCTCAAGCAATTCGAGCAGACGCAGAAGATGATGAAGCAGTTTTCGAAAGGTGGAATCGGCAAGTTGATGCGCGGGATGAAAGGAATGCTGCCCGGGCTGCGTTAGAGAGCGGCTGCCGGGTTCCCTTGGGTGGCCATGGCCCGGCGCGTATTAGTGTAGGACCACTGTTTTTGCCATGCACCGTTTACGAGGTTCGGGTATTCGGGGCGGCCGAGGCTGCCGTTGTAACGGCCCAAGGCGCGGAAGAGGTCGCCTCTTTCGATATCCAGATAGTGGCGCAGGATCGTGCAGCCGTAACGCAGGTTTGTGCGCAGGTGGAAAAGGTTGTCGTCGTCGCGACCGATGAGCTTGGTCCAGAACGGCATTACCTGCATGTAGCCACGCGCGCCGGCCGACGACACGGCGTATTTTTTGAAACCGCTTTCAACCTGAATTAGCCCTAGAACGAGTTGTGGGTCGAGTCCCGCGCGGGTGGCTTCATAATGAACGGAGCGCAGGAACTCAAGTCGGCTGTCACGGTTCTGAATGCGCCGTTCCAGTCGCTTGGACATCTCCGTCATCCAGTCGATGGCGTCGATCGGAGTGCGGAAGGAGCTTGTCTGTGGCGCCTGGTCGGCAATCGAGCGCGACAGTGCGCCACGCACGCTGTCCGACAGTGGCTCGTATTTCTGCGCCCCGGCCGTGGCGAGGGCCGGGAGCATCAGAAGGGCGGCTGTGACGATCAGTCGGCGCACAGTCTGGCTTTTAGGAACGTGCCGATTTCCTCCAGCGGAACCATCTTCGCCTCGGCGTCCGTGCGTCCCTTGTACTCCAGCTTGCCTTCAGCGAGTCCGCGTTCTCCGACGACAATGCGGTGCGGGACGCCAATGAGTTCCATGTCGGCGAACATGACGCCCGGCCGCTCGTTGCGGTCATCAAGCAGAACGTCGATTCCGCATGCCTTCAGGTCGGTATAGAGCTTGTCAGCGGCAGCCTTGACCGCTTCGCTCTTGGTGTAGCCCATCGGCACGATGCATGCCTCGAACGGTGCGATGGCGCGCGGAAAGATGATGCCACGTTCGTCGTGGCACTGCTCGATGGCCGCGCCAACGATGCGAGAAACGCCAATCCCGTAACACCCCATTTCCATAATCTGGCTTTGGCCGTTGACGTCGAGGAAGCTGCATTTGAGGGCTTCAGCATATTTTTTGCGCAGCTGGAAAATGTGGCCGACCTCGATGCCGCGACACAGTTCAAGTTGCCCTTTTCCGTCCGGGGACGGGTCGCCTGCGAGAACGTTGCGGAAATCGGCGATTGTCGCCGGCTCCGGCAAGTCTCGTCCGAAATTGACGCCGGTGAGGTGGAATTCAGCCTCGTTGGCGCCGCAAATGAAATCGCTCATTGCTGCCACCGTCCGGTCCGCAAACACGGGGACGTCACCGACTCCAACAGGGCCGAGATAGCCGGGCTGACAGCCGAGAGTGGCGATAATCTCGTCGTCGCGGGCAAAGCGGAAATCGCCAACGATCTTTTGCGTCTTGATTTCGTTGAGGTCGTGATCGCCGCGCAGCAGGATCATGGCGAATTGTGCGGCAGCCTCGCCGTCCGGAGTGCGCATGATGGCGATGGCTTTGACGGTTTGTGTCAGGGAAGCGCCGAGGAAAGTGGCGACGTCCTCGCAGCGCGTTTTCCCTGGGGTGGCGACTTTGGTCATGGCCGCATTCTCCGCGGCGCGGAGTTCCGTGGGCGCGAGCGCTTCGGCGAGTTCGACGTTGGCAGCGTAGTCGGAGTTCGGGCAATAGGCGATTGCGTCCTCGCCGGAATCGGCGAGGACGTGGAATTCGTGCGATCCGGTTCCTCCGATCGATCCCGTGTCGGCGGCAACGGCGCGGAATTTAAGCCCGAGGCGCGTGAAAATGCGCGAATAGGTGTCGAACATGTTGCGGTATTCGCGCTGCAGGTCCTCGTAGCCGGTGTGGAACGAGTAACCGTCCTTCATCAGGAACTCACGTCCGCGCATGACGCCGAAGCGCGGCCGGATCTCGTCGCGGAATTTCATTTGCACCTGGTAGAAATGTACCGGCAACTGGCGGTAGCTTTTTACTTCCTTTCGCACGATATCGGTTATGACTTCCTCGTGCGTCGGGCCAATGACGAAGTCGCGCTGATGCCGGTCCTTGAGACGAAGCAGTTCGGGACCGTACTTCTCCCAGCGGCCGGACTCCTGCCAGAGTTCCGCTGGCTGCACGGCGGGCATCGACAATTCGATGGCCCCGGCCCTGTCCATTTCCTCGCGAACGATGTTTTCGACCTTGCGCAGCACGCGCAGGCCCAGCGGCATCCAGGTGTAGATGCCGCCGGCCAGGCGCTTGATCAGGCCGGCGCGCATCATCAGCTTGTGGCTGACGATTTCGGCATCAGAGGGGGCTTCCTTCAGGGTGGAGATGAAATAGTTGGAGGTGCGCATGATCGATGGTCTCAGCAACGGCGAGGAAAAAAGCGGATTCTACAAGACTGCGCGTCAAAGGCTTGCCTTTCCAAGCGTTTCGAAATGTGAAAAAATTCGGGCAACTAATACATTTGCAGGTATAAACGAAATGCTCGATCGTGAAGGCTATCGCCCCAACGTCGGCATCATCCTCTGTAACGCGAAAAACGAGGTCTTCTGGGGCAAGCGAATCCGTGAGCATTCCTGGCAGTTTCCGCAAGGTGGCATCAAGCGAGGGGAAACCCCCGAGCAGGCGATGTACCGGGAGCTCCATGAAGAAGTCGGATTGCGTTCCGAGCACGTTGCCGTCTTGGGTAGAACCAAGGACTGGTTGCGTTACGATGTGCCGATACACTGGGTAAAACGCGAATGGCGCGGGAGTTACCGGGGGCAGAAGCAGATCTGGTTTCTGTTGCGCTTGGTCGGGCGTGATTCCGATGTGTCGTTGCGTGCGACAGATCATCCCGAGTTTGATGCCTGGCGCTGGAGCACCTATTGGGTCTCTCTTGATGCGGTGATTGAATTCAAGCGCGGTGTCTATGAGCAAGCGCTCAACGAGTTGGCGCGCTTTCTCGATGCCGACCGCCGGCAGTCGAGGCGCGATGCTTTTCGCCAGCGTGACGCGGGCCAAACCGAGGTGGCAAGGTAGTGAGGGCGAAAAGTGTTTTCTCTGCAGCAGGGGGGAAGGTAGCCCGTTTGGTGGCTCCGTCCGTTTTCCTGCTGTTTGTCTTTCTGTCATTCGCAGCCACAGGTGCTTCCGATTCGTTTGATAGTGAATTCGACGAGAAGCCGTGGTCCGAAATTGAAGTGCGGTTGCCGGCGTTCCCGAGTGAGGAGAATCTGATTCCCTTTTTGGTTGGCTCGATCCGCGACAAGCAGTTCTTCATTGACGGGGCTTCGATATCGATCGGGAGTGATGAGGTCATCCGCTTCTCTGTCGTGGTCGTCAGTTCGTCGGGCGCGCGTAATATCAGTTTTGAAGGGATGCGCTGTGTTACCGGCGAGAGGCGGTTATATGCATTTGGTCGGTCGGATCGGACATGGTCCAAGGCGCGCAGCAATAACTGGATCAAGATCAACGGGGCTGGCAATCAGTATCCCGTGGCGCTGTTCATCGACTATTTTTGCCCGATCGGAAAGCGGACGATAATGACTCCCGACGATGCGATACGTGTTTTGCGTTACGGTCGTTGATGCGGTCTGGGTTGCAGGGGGGGGGATGGTTGACGATCTGATTATCGGCTTTGACAAGGCTTTGCGCACGCTGTTTGCCAAGGCAGTGTCGCCGCGCGGAATCCCCGGAGGAGAGCTTCCGGAATCCGAAATGTCTGCAGCAGAGAAGGCGCATGTCGCGGCATTGATGCGCGTCAATCATGTCGGCGAGATCTGTGCTCAGGCCCTGTATCAGGGCCAGGCGGTTGTTTGTCATGATGATGCGGTTCGCGCATCGTTGAATCGCGCTGCAGACGAAGAAACCGAGCACCTGGCCTGGACCGAGCAGCGAATTGCGGAACTCGGCGGGCGGAAAAGCTACCTCAATCCTGTGTGGTATGCCGGGGCTCTGTCCTTCGGCATGGTTGCCGGAAAATTTGGCGACGGCTGGAATCTTGGCTTTCTGGCAGAAACCGAAAGGCAAGTGGAAGCGCATCTGGACGGGCATCTTGGCTTGTTGCCTGCGGGTGATGGCAAGTCGCGGGCCATTGTTGCCCAGATGAAAGCTGACGAAGTTGCGCATGCAGAGATGGCGGTTGGGCTCGGCGCCAGGGAGTTGCCCGTGCCAGTGAAGGCGGCGATGCGCCTCGCGGCCAAGGTCATGACGACCGTGGCTTACCGGCTGTAACGAGGCTCAATACGAAGTTTCGACGATTTCGAAGTCGTGCGTGATCTCGGCGGTCTTGCCGAGCATGATCGACGCCGAGCAATATTTCGACTTTGATAACTCGATGGCTCGCGCGACGGCTTCGGGCTTGAGTTGCCTGCCACTGACCTTGAAGTGAAAATGTATCCGGGTGAAAACCTTTGGCTCTGTCTCGGCGCGCTCGGCGTGCATGCTGACTTCGCAGCCGGTTACCGCGTGGCGGCCTTTCTTGAGAATCGAGACGACGTCGAACGACGTGCAACCGCCGGCGCCGGCCAGGAGTAGTTCCATTGGTCGCGGTGCCATGTCGCGCCCACCGGCCTCGGGTGCGCCGTCCATTACGATCGCGTGTTTGCTCCCAGTCTCTGCCAGGAAAGACATTCCTCCTTCAATCCATTTGACTGTGCAATCCATAAGCTTCCTTTTATCCGTTCGGGTGAAAAAATGATATTAAAACACTGATTGACATGTGCTGGATGCTTGCAATAGAATGTGCGGCTTTCCGTTATCAGGCATACAAGGACGGCTTTAGAAATGAAGACTTTCTCCGCCAAGTCGCATGAAGTGAAGCGCGAGTGGCTCGTGGTTGACGCCACAGACAAGGTGCTCGGCCGG
>QKII01000151.1 GCA_003249625.1 Propionivibrio sp.
AATGCGTTTTGATGAACTCGGCCTCGCGCCCGAGCTGTTACGAGCCATATCCGACAAGGGTTACACGACTCCGACCCCGATCCAGGCGCAAGCCATTCCAATCGTTCTTTCCGGCAAGGACCTGATGGGCGGCGCCCAGACGGGAACCGGTAAAACTGCCGCTTTCACCCTGCCGCTGCTGCAGCGCATCCTGCCGTTCGCCAGCCCCAGCCCGTCACCGGCGCGCCATCCGGTGCGTGTCCTGATGTTGGCACCGACGCGAGAACTGGCGATCCAGGTCTTCGAGTCGGTCAAGGACTACAGCAAGTACGTCCCCCTGCGCAGCTTGTGCACCTACGGCGGCGTCGACATCAAGCCGCAGATTGAAGAAATCCGCCAGGGCGTCGAAGTGCTGGTCGCCACCCCCGGTCGCTTGCTCGACCTCGTCGAACAGAAGTGTCTCAACTTCGGCCAGGTTCAGGCACTGGTCCTTGACGAAGCCGACCGAATGCTGGACATGGGCTTCATCCCGGACGTCACGCGCATCATCAATCTGCTGCCAGTTCAGCGGCAAAGCCTGCTCTTCTCGGCAACGTTCTCCGATGAGATAAAGAAGCTCGCCGACAAGATGCTACGCGCACCAATGCTCATCGAGGTCGCGCGACGCAATACCGTTTCCGAGACGATCACCCACCGCGTTCACCCGGTCGCCGCCGAAGCGAAACGGGCGCTGCTGGTGAAGCTGCTGAAGTCGGCGGAGTTCAATCAGGTGCTCGTATTCACGCGTACCAAGATCGAGACCAACCGCCTGGCCCGCGAACTGCAGCGCGCCGGCATTCCCGCCGACTCGATCCACGGCGACAAGAGCCAGCAGGACCGCCTGAAGGCGCTCGAAGCCTTCAAGGACGGCACGACGCTGGTGCTCGTGGCCACCGACGTCGCGGCACGCGGACTGGACATCGATGAACTGCCGCACGTGATCAATTTCGAGATTCCGCATACGCCGGAGGACTACGTGCACCGCATCGGTCGTACCGGCCGTGCCGGCCGGCAGGGAACGGCCATTTCCCTGGTATCTGCCGACGAGGTGCAATTCCTGGTCGACATCGAGAAACTGATCAAAATGCAGATCGAGCAGGTCGTCGTCCCGGGCTTCGAACCGGAATACGACTACGAGTACCCGCCCAGCGGCAAGAAGAAGCACCATCGCCGCCCGCCTGCACCTTCTGCCGCGGTCGCGCCGTCGACCCGGCCGCCACGCGAGCGTTCGACCGGCCGCAGTCGCCCCAGCCACATCGCCGCGGACGGCTTCGATTTCAGCAAGCCGTACGAGAGCCAGGAACCGCACCCGGCTGCCGCGACCGCTGACGCCGAAAAGGCCAAGGCCATGGCGCACCTGGAACACCCGCACAAACCGCGCCGCGTCGTCGCTGCGCTCCTCGGCGGCTTGGGCAGAAAATAGGACAAAGCCCTTCCGGGCAACTGCTCGCCGCCACATCCGTGGCGGCAGCGCGAGCTTTCACGCTTTGGCTTTTCCCGGCCTTTCCGGCGCTTCCAGCAGCTTGATGACGATCAGCGACGCATTGTCGCCATCACCCCGTGCGCGGTTCCGCGCCCTGTCGATCAGCCGATCTGACGCCTCGCGTGCGGGATACGCCGCGACCACGCTACCCAGTTCGGCGTCACTGAAATAGCCCCACACACCGTCGGAACACAACACGAACGCATCGCCTGCCTGTACATCGCTCGCTTCGCCATGGTCTATCCGCGGCGGCTCGTTACCACCGAGCGAGGTTAGCAAAATGTTGCGATTGGGGTGCACCAGCGCCTGCTCCGGGGTGATTCGCCCCTTGGCAACCAAGGTTTCAACGTAGGAATGATCGGTCGTGCGATACATCAGTCGCTCACCACGGAAATGATACAGGCGGCTGTCGCCGCAATGTGCCCAACTGGCTTTTCCCGGCTGCAACAGCAGCATGACGGCCGTACTGTGCGGCTCCTTCTCGTTGATGAAGCGCGAGGTCTCGATCAGTACATGAGCCTCGTTCAGGGACGATTCGAGCAAGTTCTTCGGCGATTCACTGCGCGCGGAAAATTGCTGGAAGTTGGTGCCCACCGTATGGATCACCTGCTGCGCGGCAAGCGTACCGCCGGTGTGCCCCCCCATGCCGTCAGCCACTACAGCCAGCGCGATCCCGCCCCCTTTCGGATGCGGGAAAAGAGCGACACGATCCTGTTGCTCCTTGCGGTCACCCTGATGCTGGGCGACACAAGCATCAACCATGAGCGCCATGCCAACCCGTCTCAGGGAGCTGAAGCAGCGTGATGCTGCTCGAGAACGATATCGATCAGTTCCGGCAGCGTGTCCTCGCGCAACCCTAGTTCGTCGAGCACCTCGGCCTCGACAGCCCCCCATTCCGGATTGTCCAGATGAAGATTCACGTGATAGAGATGCATCGCCAGTTGCAGGATGGCCACCATTGTCCGAGCCGTATGATTTTCCAGGCGCTGTATATCGTGGTGGTAGCGAATCGAATCGCAGATGAAATCCGGCAGCTTCCAGTGCTTGGCCATCAAATAGCCGACGACACAATGGTCGGCATTGAAGCGCCTGTCTTCCTCGGCCAGATCTGTCCAACGCCCGGGTTCCTCCAGGCGCATGTCTTTGCAGTAAGTGGAAAAACGCTGCATCAGCACCGGCACGCCGCATTCGACGAACACCCCGGCGAGAAAAGCTTGATCGGGAAAAATGTTGCACACCGTCACACGCTCTTCGGCAACCAGCATCGCCAGTTCGGAAATCGCCCGCGAACGTATCCAGAAGGCTTCGAAGGCCTTGCGGTTATGCTTGGCCGGCAGCGACGACGAGAGAGCGATGGCACGGACCAGGTTGGCGGTTTGCTGCAAACCGATCGCCTGCAGAATGTGCTCGACCGACTCGAACGGCTGATAGCGGCGGTAGGAGGCGCTTTGCGCCACCTTGAACAGCATCGCCACGAGACCGGGATCCTGCGCCAAAATCTGCGCGTACACTCGCACGTCGGCGACCCCGGCCATCAATTTGGCATAAAGTTCCTGCAACACCCGTGGTTGCGGGGGCAAGTTGACGCCACGCTCAAGCAACCGCTTGATGCTCTTTTCCTCGCTCTCGGACAAGCCGGCGAACAACGTTTTATCGAAAGCCATACGCTCCCCATACTTTTTTTGCGCCGAACCGACAAGCACTTAGCAAATAACGCGTGGAACCTTTGGCTATAATCGGCATCGATCAAGACCCTCATTCTCTCTAGGAAACCAGCCATGGGCAACCGTCTCAGCAAAATTGTCACCCGCACCGGTGATGCGGGCACCACCGGCCTCGGCGACGGCTCGCGCGTCGGCAAGGACAGCCTGCGCATCGATTGCATCGGTGAAATCGACGAACTCAACTCCACGATCGGCGTGCTGCTCGCAGAGACGTTGCCGGAAAACGTTCGTACCGCGCTGTTGCGCATCCAGAACGACTTGTTCGATCTCGGCGGCGAGATCTGCATTCCGGGATCGTCGTTCATCAGTGAAGAGTATGTGGCACGCCTTGAAGAACTCGCCGCGCAATTCAACGCCGACCTGCCTTCACTTAAGAACTTCATCCTGCCCGGCGGTACCCGTCCGGCGTCGCTGGCCCACCTGTGCCGCTCGGTCTGCCGGCGGGTCGAGCGACGCATCGTTAGCCTCGGCAACAGCGAACCGGTTTCGGAATTCTCCCGCAAGTATCTCAACCGCCTGTCCGACCTGTTGTTCATTCTCGGCCGGACGCTCAATCAGACGAGCGGCCAGGGTGATGTACTCTGGGTCCAGGCCAAGGATCGCTGAGCCGCTTTCCTTTTCCTGTCTTTGGTGCGTCCATCAGAACGGACGCACCCGTCCTGTGCCTGAACGCGACGCTCGAAGCCCAATCTGGCGCCGATGCCGTTTCGCAGTGATGGCGCGCCTCTTGCTAGAGGGATGCTGTTCGTTCTGCAACGGAGACCACCGTGTCGATCCACGTCGCCCTCAATCACGTCACCCACTACCGCTACGACCGGCCGGTCGGCCTCTCGCCGCAAATCGTCCGTCTGCGCCCAGCGCCGCATTCGCGCACGCCGATCCTCAGCTACTCGCTGAAGATCACGCCCTCCGAACACTTCATCAACTGGCAACAGGATCCGCAATCGAACTATCTCGCACGCCTGGTCTTTCCCGAAAAAACGCGCGAGTTCAAGGTTGAAGTCGACCTGGTCGCCGAACTGTCGGTGATCAATCCATTCGACTTCTTTCTCGAACCCGGGGCTGAGAAGTTCCCCTTCGCCTACGAACCGGGGCTGCGCCACGAGTTACTTCCCTTCCTCGAAAAATTGCCGGCGACGCCCTTGTTCAAAGCCTTCGTTGAGGGCATCCCGCGCGAACCGACGCCAAGCGTCGACTTTCTCGTCGCGCTCAACCAGCGCGTACAAAAAGCCATCGGTTACGTCATCCGCCTTGAACCCGGAGTACAGACGCCAGGCGAAACGCTGATCAAGGCTACCGGCTCATGCCGCGATTCGGCCTGGTTGCTCGTACAGGTGCTGCGTCACCTCGGCCTCGCGGCCCGCTTCGTCTCCGGCTACCTGATCCAGCTCACCCCGGATGTCAAATCCCTCGACGGCCCCTCCGGCACGGACAAGGACTTTACCGATCTGCACGCATGGTGCGAGGTCTATCTGCCAGGCGCTGGCTGGATCGGCCTCGACCCGACCTCCGGCCTGTTCGCCGGCGAGGGCCACATCCCCATCGCCTGCTCCCCGGAGCCCTCCTCGGCAGCACCAATCACCGGCTTTTCCGACGAATGCGAGTGCGAGTTCTCGCACACCATGAAGATCGAGCGCGTCTGGGAAGCGCCGCGTGTCACCAAGCCTTATACAGATGAACAATGGACGAAGATCGAGGCGCTCGGTCACCGCATCGATGCTGACCTGGACGACGGCGACGTACGCCTGACGATGGGCGGCGAGCCCACCTTCATCTCGATCGACGACCCGGACGGCGCCGAATGGAACACTGAAGCGCTCGGTCCGACCAAGCGCGCCCGCGCGGCCGAGCTCTTCCACCGCCTGCGCGAAAAATACGCGCCACAGGGGCTTCCACATTTCGGCCAAGGGAAGTGGTACCCAGGCGAACAGCTCCCTCGCTGGGCCCTCAACTGCTACTGGCGACGCGATGGTGAGGCGATCTGGCACAACCCGTCGTTGATCGCTGATGAAACGAAGCCTTATGGTGCGGACGCGGCACTTGCCGGCCGCTTCCTGCGCAGCGTCGCGGAACGACTCGACCTCGACAGCGAGTACGTTTTCCCGGCATACGAAGATGCCTTCTACTACTTGTGGCGCGAACGGCGACTGCCGACCAACGTCGACCCGTTCGATTCCCGCCTCGACGACCCGCTCGAACGCGAACGTCTGGCGCGCGTGTTTACCCAAGGACTTGATGCTGTCATCGGCTACGCGCTGCCGATCATGCGCAGCTTCACCAATGGCCGTTGGCAAACCGGCCCGTGGTTCCTGCGCAGCGAACGTTGCTACCTGATCCCAGGCGACTCGCCACTCGGCTATCGCCTGCCGCTCGATTCGCAGCCTTGGGTGGCGAAAAGCGATTACCCATATATCAACGCTGCCGACCCGACGCAGCCGTTCCCTCCACTCCGCTCCGCCGCCGAGATCCGTCGCCAGTTCGCAGAACAAGCCACTGGAGCGCAACAAGCCACATCTACCGCCTCCGTCGCAGGCAAGGCAAACGGCGCGGCGTTCGAACGCTGGCCGCAGGGCAAGGAGTCGGCAGGGTGGATCACCCGCACGGCGATGACGGCGCAGGCCCGCGACGGCATTCTCTACATTTTCATGCCGCCGACGCAGAGTCTCGACGACTATCTCGAAATTGCCGCTGCCGTTGAAGCCACGGCTGAAGAGCTGACAACACCGGTAATCCTCGAGGGCTACGAGCCACCACGTGACCCTCGCCTCGTCAAATTCAGCATAACTCCGGACCCCGGCGTCATCGAGGTCAATATCCAGCCTTGTGGCGATTGGGATGAACTCGTCGAACGCACCACGCACCTCTACGAAGCAGCCCGCCTGTCGCGATTGACAACGGAAAAATTCATGCTCGACGGCCGCCACACTGGCACGGGCGGTGGCAACCACTTCGTGCTCGGCGCGGCGACTCCACTCGATTCTCCCTTCCTGCGCCGCCCGGATCTTTTGCGCAGCCTGATTTCGTACTGGCACAACCACCCGTCGCTTTCGTATCTGTTCTCCGGCCTGTTCATCGGCCCGACCAGCCAGGCGCCGCGCATCGACGAAGCACGCAACGATTCGGTGTACGAACTTGAGATCGCTTTCAAGCAGTTACCGGAAATCGGCGCCAGTGTGCCGCCTTGGCTGATCGACCGTATTTTGCGGAATTTGCTGATCGACGCCAGCGGCAACACGCACCGCGCCGAGTTTTGCATTGACAAGCTCTATTCGCCAGACAGCACCACCGGACGCCTCGGCCTGCTGGAAATGCGCGCCTTCGAGATGCCGCCGCACGCCCGCATGTCGCTGGCGCAGCAACTCCTGCTGCGCGCACTGATCGCCCGCTTCTGGAGAGAGCCCTACCAACCTTCCCGATTGGTTCGCTGGAGCACTGAGTTGCACGATCGCTTCATGCTGCCGCACTTTGTGCAGCAGGATTTTGCCGACGTCATCACCGACCTCAACCGTGCCGGCTACGCCTTCGACACCCGTTGGTTCGCGCCGCACTTCGAATTCCGCTTCCCGCTGCACGGCAAGTTTTCTGCCATGGGCATCGAGATCGAATTGCGCCACGCGCTCGAACCGTGGCATGTCATGGGCGAGGAAGGCGCCACCGGTGGCACTGTTCGTTACGTCGATTCGTCGGTCGAGCGCCTGCAGGTCAAAGCCACCTGCATGGCCAGCGAGCGCTACGTACTGACGTGCAACGGTGAGGCCGTCCCGCTGCAAAACACCGGCAAGGTGGGCGAGTTCGTCGCCGGGGTGCGCTACCGCGCCTGGCAACCTTCCTCGTGCCTGCACCCAACGATCGGCGTGCACGCGCCGCTCACTTTCGACCTCGTCGACACCTGGATGCAACGTTCGCTCGGAGGCTGCCAGTACCACGTCGCACACCCGGGTGGCCGCAACTTCGAGCGCTACCCGATCAACGCCTACGAAGCCGAGGGCCGTCGGCTGGCGCGTTTCTCGGAGCTCGGACATTCTCCGGGGCCGATCGTCGTCGAAGCAGCAACGCCAGACGCCAATTTCCCGTTCACGCTAGACTTGCGACGCTATTGAACCATCACTGAATTCTCAGCGTCACCATGCCGCGCACTCTGCTCGCGAATTATCCGCGCAAGACTGACCGTTTCGACGAAATGCTCGCCGAAAACGGCCAGTTGCGCCCGGCCTGGCGCGAGTTCTTTGACCATTTGGACAGCGCCACACCGGCGCAGATGCGTCACCAGATCGATTACGTGCGCCGGCGCATTCTGGAAAATGGCGTCACCTACAACGTTTACGCGGACCCGAAAGGTGCTGACCGCCCCTGGGAACTCGACCCACTTCCGCTGATCCTTTCATCCGAAGAATGGGCCAGCATAGGCGCCGCGGTAACCCAGCGGGCGTGCCTGCTCAATGCATTGCTCGGCGACCTGTACGGTGATCAGACCCTGCTGAAGGACGGCAGCCTGCCCCCCGCGCTGGTCTACGGACACAACGGCTACCTGTGGCCCTGCCAAGGCATCCGTCCGCCGGGCAACATCTGGCTGCACCTTTACGCCGCTGACCTCGCCCGTTCGCCCGAT
>QKII01000165.1 GCA_003249625.1 Propionivibrio sp.
CCCGCGCTGAGCGGCGAGGACTGGGATTGCGTCATCGATACCAGTCTGGGTGGTTTCTTCAACGTGGTGCATCCTCTGATCATGCCGTTGGTTCGCCTGAAAAACAGTGGCCGGATCGTGACGCTGGCTTCCGTATCTGGTATCACCGGCAATCGCGGACAGGTTAACTACAGCGCGGCGAAGGCAGGCTTGATCGGCGCGACCAAGGCGCTGGCGGTTGAACTTGCCTCGCGCAGGATCACCGTTAACTGTGTCGCTCCTGGTCTGATCGAGACCGACATGACCAGTGATTTGCCTGTGGCCGAGGCGCTCAAGATGGTTCCGATGAATCGCTTCGGACAGGCGGATGAAGTGGCGGCCGCTGTTGCGTTCCTGATGTCGGACGAAGCGTCATACATAACGCGCCAGGTGCTGGGTGTGAATGGAGGAGTGATTTGATGAAACGTGTCGTCGTTACCGGCATGGCCGGTATTACCGCATTGGGCGACAATTGGGAGCAGGTGGAAGCAAATTTGCGGCTGCGGCGCAATGCGGTTCGTCGGATGCACGAGTGGGATTACATCGACACCCTCAATACCCGACTCGGCGTTCCCGTCGATGATTTTCAGGCGCCGAAGCATTATCCCCGGAAAATGATCCGCTCCATGGGGCGGGTTTCGCTGATGTCGGTGCGCGCCAGCGAAATGGCGCTGATCGACGCCGGATTGCTCGATGATCCGTCGATCGGTGACGGACGCATGGGAATCGCCTATGGCTCATCGTCAGGTAGCGTCGATCCGATGCGGGTTTTTGGTCAGATGCTGGAAACCGGCTCGATGCAAGGCGTTACTTCAACCAGCTACATTCAGATGATGTCGCATACGGCGGCGGTCAACGTTGCCCTGTTTTTTGGCCTGAAGGGCCGCGTCATTCCCACGTCCAGTGCCTGTACATCGGGCAGCCAGGGGATCGGCTACGCCTATGAGGCGATCCGTTTCGGCCGCCAGCAGATGATGCTGGCCGGTGGCGCGGAAGAACTTTCGGCGCCGGGGGCGGCGGTTTTTGACACGCTGTTCGCGACTTCTTGCCGCAACGATACGCCGGAGCTGACACCGCGACCGTTCGACGCGCAGCGTGACGGCCTCGTCGTCGGCGAAGGCGCGGCCACGCTTGTGCTGGAAGAGTACGAACATGCGAAACAGCGCGGTGCGCGGATTCTGGCGGAAATTGTCGGGTTTTCCTGTAATTCGGACGGGACGCACATCACCCAGCCAGAATCCTCGACGATGGCCGTCGTTATGCGCCAGGCGCTTGACGATGCCCGATTGGCGCCGGAAGACATCGCTTACGTCAGTGCGCACGGAACAGCGACCGATCGCGGCGATGTTGCCGAAAGTCAGGCTACGGCCAGCGTGCTCGGGAACGGCAAGCCAATCAGCTCGATGAAGAGCTATCTCGGTCACACCCTGGGCGCTTGCGGTGCCATCGAAGCGTGGTGGTCCATCGAAATGATGCGCAGAAAGTGGTTTGCGCCGACCATCAATCTGGCGACCCCGGATCCCGCGTGTGGCGAACTCGATTATCTGGTCGGTGACGGTCGGCAGATCGATGCCGAATATGTCATGAGCAACAATTTCGCGTTTGGCGGGATCAATACCTCGATCATTCTCAGGCGTATCGATGCGCAGGCGTGATCGAACAGAACCGATGTACTGCGCCGTGCCGCCGGGAGGTGTTTCGTGAGGCGCGTTGTCGTTACCGGCATGGGCCTGGTTTCCTGTCTGGGCAATGACCTCGGATCGGTTGAACAAGCACTACGCCATGGACGGTCGGGAGTGCGGCCGGTGCCCGAGTACGCCGAACTGGGGTTGCGCAGTTGCGTGGCAGGGATTCCTGACGTGGCCGATGAGCCGCCTGTCGACCGGAAACTGCGCCGCTTCATGGGGGATGCGCCGCTTTACGCCTACCACGCGGCACGACGGGCGCTGGCCGAGTCCGGTCTCGATGCGGCGCAGCTGACCAATTCGCGCACGGGCCTCATCGTTGGCTCCGGGGTAGGCTCGCCGTTCGAGCATGTCGCGGCAATCGACAAATTCCGCGAGGCGGGTTTGTCCAAGGTCTTGCCCTATACGATCCCGCGCGTCATGGGCAGTACGGTGAGTGCGTGTCTGGCGACGGCCTTTGGCATTACGGGCACCAGTTACGCATTGACGTCGGCCTGCGCGACCTCCGCGCATTGCATCGGCCACGCCGCGGAACTGATTCGCTCCGGTAAACAGGATGTCGTTATTGCTGGCGGCGCCGAGGAGGTCAGCTGGACGCAGACAGTCCTGTTCGATGCCATGGGTGCATTGTCAACCGCCTATAACGACTCGACAGCTTCGCGGCCGTTTGACAAAGAGCGTGACGGTTTCGTGATCGCCGGTGGGGCTGGCATTCTTGTCCTTGAGGAACTCGAACACGCCTGCCGGCGCGGCGCCAACATCATTGCCGAGCTTGTCGGGTATGGCGCCTGCAGTGATGGGTGCGACATGGTTTCCCCTTCGCCCGATGGTGCGGCCCGCGTCATGCGCTTGGCGCTGGAGGAGGCCGGTGGTTCCGTCGACTACATCAATGCCCATGCCACATCGACACCGCTTGGCGATGTCAGCGAGCTAAAGGCGATCGAGACTGTTTTTGGCGATCGCGTACCGCGCATTTCATCGACCAAAGGCTTGACCGGGCATCCAATCGCCGCGGCAGGCGTGCAGGAAGCCATCTTCTCATTGCTCATGCTGGAGCACGATTTCATCGCCGGATGCGTCAATATCTCCGAACTCGATTCGGCCTGCGCCGGCCTGCCGATCATTGTCGAAAGCATCGATTCCCACCTCGATACCGTCATGTCGAACAGTTTCGGATTTGGCGGAACCAACGCCTGTCTGGTCTTCCGCCGTTACGATTCTTGAGGTCCGGATCTCTCGGCTCTACGAGCCGGCTTTCTCCGCCGTCATCAGGAAAACGGGGTATTCCCGTGTGGGGCTTCCCTTGGAAATGGTAAATACCGTCGAGAAGGCAACGTTGGTAAACCCCGCTTGTTCTGCCCGTTGCGTCAGTTCCGCCCGCTCGAAGCCGTTGTGTCCGTCGAATCCCTCGCCATGGAATGAGCCATCCTCCTGGTCGAGGTCAGCGATACACAAGTGGCCGGAGGGTGCCAAGAGCGCGTGCAGTTTTCGCAGGACGTCGTCGGTGTCCGGGATGTGATGCAGGGTCATCAGCGAGTAGGCGAGGTCGAATCGCCTTGCCGGTAGCGGGTCGGCCGCCAGGTCGAGGTGGATCGGCGTCATGTTGGCGATTTTCGCGCTGTCGATCTTGCGGCGCAGCACGTCAAGCATGCCTTCCGAGTTGTCGGCCAGCACGATTTCGCGCAGCGACGATTGCAGCGCGAAACTGAGCAGGCCCGTACCACAGCCGAATTCGAATCCGCTCATTGCAGAAAGGTCGGAAAAGCGCGCGCGAATGGCGTCGGCGACGGCGCGCGCACGCGCGGTTTTCATCGGATCGTCGTCCCAGGTGGCGGCGCGCTGGTCGAAGTCATCGCGGGGGGCGGAATTGCTCATGGCGTTTAGCGGAGGTTGTTGGAAGCCAGTCAATCTACCAGATCAGCGAAGCCCCTGAACGATGGCGCGAGTGATTTCGTCGCGTTTGCCGGCGCAAAGCGTATCAAGCGCAAGCGAGAATACCGACGGCTCTTCCGCCGCGAGCTCGAACAGCGTCATCGACGAGCGGAATTTCATGTCGTCCGGTGTACCGAAGATGCTGTTCAGTGGGCTTCCCACGTGTGCATTGACCGCTGCTGTGCACACCAGCAGTCGTGTGCCGAGCAACGGATGGGCGAGGTAGGCGCGCGCTTCGTCCTGCCCGCCAAGAGCGTAGTACTGGGCCATCGGGCTGATCCCCAAGCCGCGAATCTGCGGGAAGATGAACCACATCCAGTGTGAACGCTTACGCCCTGCGTGCAGCTCCGCCAGTACGTTTTCGTAGACCGGGGCCTGGGCTTCGACAAAACGTGCGAGATCGAAAGGATCGGCTGACATGGCGAACCTCGCGTCATCGGGATGATCTTGAGAATAGTCGAAACACTGTCCGACTGGAAGAAACAAAAACGCCCCAGGGAATTTCCGGGGCGTTGGCTGGAGCGGTTGTTGGTGGTCAGCGTTTCAGTCGCTCCAGTTGCGGCTTGAGTTTCTCGACCGTAGCGCTGAAATCGGCGAGGCGTTTCTTTTCCTGCTCGACGACTTGCGCCGGCGCGCGAGCAACGAAGCTCTCGTTGGCCAGTTTCGCCGTGGCCTTGGCGATCTCGCCTTCGAGTCGCGCGATTTCCTTGGTCAGGCGCTCGGTCTCGGCAGCGACGTCGATCTCGATCTTCAACATCAGGCGGATCTCGCCGACGACGGCGATCGGCGCGTTGGCATCCTCTGGCATCTGTTCGACGATCTGCACGTCGGACAGCTTGGCCAGCGCCTTGAGGTAGCCGGCGCAGCGCTGCAGCACTTCCGTATCGCCGCTGGCAACCAGCGGCACCTTCTGCGCCGGCGAAATATTCATCTCGCCGCGCAGGTTGCGGCAGGCGTAGGCGATGTCCTTGAGTTGTTGTACCTTGAACTCGCTGGCTTCGTTGAATTTCAGCGAATCGGCTTTCGGGTAGGCGGCGAGCATGATCGACTCGTGCGTCTTGCGTTGCGCCAGCGGCGCGACGGCCTGCCACAACTCCTCGGTGATGAACGGGATCAGCGGGTGGGCGAGACGAAGAACGGTTTCCAGTACGCGTACCAGCGTGCGACGGGTGGCGCGTGCTTCTTCCGGGCTGCCATTCTGGATCTGTACCTTGGCCAGTTCAAGATACCAGTCGCAGAACTCGTCCCAGACGAACTCGTAGATGGCCCGGGAGAGCAGGTCGAAACGGTAGTCTGCGAAATGCTGCGCTATATCGGCTTCGGTGCGCTGCAGGCGGCTGACGATCCAGCGGTCGGCGAACGAGAAGCGCAGACCATCCGGGCAGATATCGGGCTGAGCCGCGTCAATGCCGCAATCCTGCCCTTCGGTATTCATCAGCACGAAGCGCGTAGCGTTCCACAGCTTGTTGCAGAAGTTGCGGTAGCCCTCGCAGCGATGCAGGTCGAACTTGATGTCGCGGCCGGGGCTGGCGAGCGAGAGGAAGGTAAAACGCAGCGCATCGGTACCGAACGACGGGATGCCTTCCGGGAACTCCTTGCGCGTGCGCTTTTCGATCTGCTGGGCCTGTTTCGGGTTCATCAGGCCGGTGGTGCGCTTCTTGACCAGATCCTCGATGCCGATGCCGTCGATCAGGTCGATCGGGTCGAGCACGTTGCCCTTCGACTTGCTCATCTTCTGGCCTTCCGCGTCGCGGATCAGGCCGTGCACGTAGACGTGCTTGAACGGGATCTTGCCGGTGATGTGCTTGGTCATCATGACCATGCGCGCCACCCAGAAGAAGATGATGTCGAAGCCGGTGACCAGCACCGTGGACGGAAGGTACAGGTCGAGCGCCGGGTTCGATTTTTCCGGCCACTCGGGCGTCCAGTCGAGCGTCGAGAACGGCCACAGAGCGGAGGAGTACCAGGTGTCTAGGACGTCCGGGTCGCGCATCAGCGGGCCGGCGTAACCGATCTTGTCGGCCTGGGCACGCGCTTCATCCTCGTTGTGGGCGACGAAGACTTCGCCGTTCTCGCCGTACCAGGCCGGAATCTGATGGCCCCACCAGAGCTGCCGCGAGATGCACCAGTCCTGGATGTTGTTCAGCCACTGGTTGTAGGTGTTGACCCAGTTTTCCGGCACGAACTTGATCTCGCCGGAAGCGACGCATTCGAGGGCTTTGCCAACGATGCTGGTGCCGTCGGCGCCGGGCTTGCTCATCGCAACGAACCACTGGTCGGTGAGCATCGGTTCGATGACGACACCGGTACGGTCGCCGCGCGGCACCTTGAGCTTGTGCTTGTCGGTCTTGACCAGAATGCCGAGCGCTTCGAGGTCGGCGACGACGGCCTTGCGTGCGTCGAACCGATCCATGCCGCGGTATTTTTCCGGGGCGTTGTCGTTGATCTTGGCGTCCAGCGTCAGGATCGAGATGATCGGCAACTTGTGGCGCTGGCCGACCGCATAGTCGTTGAAGTCGTGCGCCGGCGTGACCTTGACGCAGCCGGTGCCGAACTCGAGGTCGACGTAGGCGTCGGCGATGATCGGGATCTCACGATCGGTCAATGGCAGTTTCACCATCTTGCCGATCAGGTGCTTGTAGCGTTCATCCTCCGGGTGCACCATCACCGCCGTATCGCCGAGCATGGTTTCCGGGCGGGTGGTAGCGACTGTCAACTCGCCTGAGCCGTCGGCCAGCGGATAGCGGATGTGCCACATGAAGCCGTCTTCTTCCTCGCTCACCACTTCGAGGTCGGAAACGGCGGTATGCAGCACGGGATCCCAGTTCACCAGTCGCTTGCCACGGTAGATCAGACCCTCGTTGTAGAGGCGCACGAAGGTTTCGGTGACAATCTTCGACAGTCCCGAATCCATCGTGAAGCGCTCGCGCGTCCAGTCCGGCGACGTGCCGAGGCGGCGCATCTGGCGGGTGATGGTGTTGCCCGAGTACTCTTTCCACTCCCAGACCTTTTCTAGGAATTTCTCGCGACCGAGGTCGTGGCGCGAGATGCCCTGTCCGTCGAGTTGACGTTCGACGACGATCTGCGTCGCGATACCCGCGTGGTCGGTACCCGGTTGCCATAGCGTGTTATCGCCGCGCATGCGGTGGTAGCGCGTCAGCGCGTCCATGATCGCCTGGTTGAAGCCATGCCCCATGTGCAACGTGCCGGTGACGTTCGGTGGCGGCAGCAGAATGCAGAAAGCGTCGGATTTGTTAGCGTCGAGGCCGGCGGCAAAATAGCCCTTGGCCTCCCAGTCGGGGTACCAGCGACGTTCGATGTCGGCCGGCTCAAAGCTCTTGGCGAGTTCCATAGGATCGGTACGCAACGGAGGCGGTGATGGTGAGAGAAACGCGCGATTATACCGGATGGCGTTGGCCGGTTCCGCGATTGGAAGGGCTTGCCTGCGGCAAGCTTAGCGCCAATCGTCGGTGGGGTCTTTGATGCCTTCGGTGCCTTCGAGCGGGAGGTTCAGTTGTTTGCGTTGCGCGATGTATTCGCGCAGGGCGGTTTCCATCGTTGCCGTGATGCCGTTGCGCAGTTCGGTTCCGGCATTCAGCAGCGTTGCCTCGATGAGGGTCGGCAATTCGTAGGCCATTTGCTCCGCGATGGCGCGGGCCATGTCAGCGGCCAGTTCTTCTATACGGGCCTCCACGGCGATCATCGGGTCGTCAGCGGGAGATTCGACCGGTTCGGTCGTGTCGAGCACTTCCGCTTCGGGTGGGGCGTCCGGGGCGACTACCTCGGTGAGGACCGGAATGTCTTCTTCTTCGAGATCAAGCGCTACCGGAACGGTATCGATGTCGAGCTGGGATTCCTGCTTTACCGCCAGGAAACTCCTTCTGCGACGACCATGCAATGCGTGGATTACGGGATTATCGGAAAAGTCGTCCTGAGTACTCATGCGGTCTTCTCCGCGAGGTCGAAATACTGGATGGCGTAGCCGCGGTCCTTGTAGAACTTGACACGTGCGCGTGCCGATTGACGCTCGTTTTCCTCTTGCCCGACGACCTCGATGACGCTGGTGAACCGGGAGAATCCGGGCGGAACTTCCTCGGACAGGTTGATCAGGCGCTCATGCTGCTGGGCCGATTCCGGGTCGCCGGTAATGATTACCGGCGTTTCGCTGGCCAGAGGCGATGAACTGCTGACGTGCGGGATGAAGCCGGTCGGAGGCTGGAGCCATAACTGGCGGTCGAGCGCGCCAGCAAGGTGGGATTCCGGGGCATACACCAACACGGGTTTGCGTTGCCGGTAGGCCTTGCCGATCAGCGCCGCGATGGCCGCAATGCGGTCTGCGGCGTTGTGGTAGAAGAAAACCTGCGTCAATGCAGCTTCCCTGCGCGTTCGAGCAGGAAGTGAACGAGCAGCGACACGGGGCGGCCGGTTGCTCCTTTCTCGGCTCCCGATTTCCATGCCGTCCCGGCAATGTCCAGGTGCGCCCAGGCAAATTTCTTGGCGAAGCGTGACAGGAAGCACGCCGCGGTAACACTGCCAGCGGGGCGGCCACCGATGTTTGCCATGTCGGCGAAATTGCTCTTGAGTTGCTCCTGGTAATCGTCCCACAACGGCAATTGCCAGGCGCGGTCGCCAGCGATAATACCGGCTTCCAGCAATTCGTCTGCCAGCGCATCGTCATTGGCGAACAATCCGGTTGCGACGTTGCCCAGCGCAATGACGCAAGCGCCGGTCAGTGTGGCGACGTCGACGACCGTCTGCGGTTGGAAACGCTCGGCGTATGTCAGTGCATCGCAGAGAATGAGACGGCCTTCGGCGTCCGTGTTGAGAATTTCTATGGTTTGCCCTGAGAGCGAGGTGACGATGTCGCCGGGCTTGCTGGCTGCGCCGCCTGGCATGTTCTCGACGCTCGGAACGATCACGGTCAGATTGATCGGTAATTGCAACAGAGCCACCGCCTTGAGTGTTCCCAGCACGCTGGCTGCGCCGCACATGTCGAACTTCATCTCATCCATGCCTTCGCCAGGCTTGAGCGAAATGCCGCCCGTGTCGAAGGTGACTCCCTTGCCGACGAGAACCACCGGCTTCTCGTTTTCCTTGCCGCCCCGGTAATGCACGACGATCAGCTTGGGCGGCTGATGAGATCCTTTGGCGACCGAAAGCAACGAGTGCATGCCGAGGGATTCCATCTCGGTTCGCTCGAGGATCTGGCAGTCCAGCAGGTGCTCTTCGGCAATCTTTTGTGCCGAATCGGCTATATGGGCGGGTGTGCAGATGTTGCCGGGCAGGTTGCCCAGCGTACGGGCAAGGGCGACTCCTTCGCCAATGGCGCGCCCTTGGGCAAGAGCTTGTGCGGCCTGGGCGTCCTTGAGCTTGTCATCGACGATGAAAGCCAGTTTTGCGAGCGGGCGCTGTTCTTCCTTCTTGCTCTTGAATTGATCGAAACGGTAGAGCGCCTCGCTCGCGATGGCGGCTGCCTGTCGAATGCGCCAGGCAGCGCTCCGTTTCTTCACGGCGATTCGGGTCAGTTGAATGGTGGCGTCGGACGCGCCAGTATCTCTGAGCGTCTTGATGGCGGTGCGGATGGCTGCGCCGTATCCTTTTCCGTGGAATTCCTTTTCCTTGCCAAGGCCGATGAGCAGCAGTCGTTCGCCCGGCAGTGAGGGGATGTTGCGCAAGAGCAGGGTTGTGCCGGCCTTGCCGTCCATGTCGCCTGTGGCGAGAACCTCATCGAGGAATTGGCGGGTTTCGTTGCTGAAACCCTCACAAGCGGCAAGTTTGCGAGGTTCAAAGACACCCACGACGAAACAACCGCTGTGTTCCGCCGGGTTCAGGCGTTTTATGCTAAATTCCACCGGCTTCTCCTGCACGGGATTGAAGACGCCGATTATCACTGCAGTATTTCTCCCAAGTCAAAACATGATCTTCCAGCGCGCCATCAGGCGCGAATTCACCCAGTCGGCTGCCGGCGTCTTCATCGCGCTGTTCGCCATTCTCCTGACGACGCAGCTGATCCGTCTGCTGGGCGATGCAGCCGAGGGGTCGATTGCGCCAGAAGCGGTGGTGGCCCTGCTCGGTTTCTCGGCCTTGAACTACATCCCGACCCTGCTTTCGCTGTCGACGTTCATCGCCATTCTGCTTGCGTTGTCCCGGAGCTACCGCGATTCGGAAATGGTCGTATGGTTTTCCTGCGGTGTTTCGCTGACCGCCTGGGTGCGGCCGGTGATGGTGTTCGTCTTTCCCCTCGTTGTGGCGATCGCTGCATTGTCCTTCTTCGCGTCACCCTGGGCGCTGTCAAAAAGTGCCGAGTACCGGGGGAATTTGCAGACGCGGCGTGATGCCAGTCAAGCGACGCCGGGTGCCTTCCAGGAGTCGTCTTCCGGAGATCGCGTGATCTTCGTTGAGGGAATTGCGGATGACGAGAGTCATGTCAATAACGTGTTTGTCAGTTCGGTACAGAACCAGCGTCTTGGGGTGACGATGGCCGCGACGGGCCATCAGGAGTTTGCCGAGAACGGCGACCGGTTCATCGTGCTGGAGAACGGGCGGCGCTATGAGATGCAGCCGGGGTCAGCCGAGTTTCGGATCATGGAGTACGGACGTTATGCCGTACGCGTCGAGACCAAGGAGGCGCGCGGAATCGAGAAAACACCGAAGAGCACGTCGACCCTGGAGTTGCTGGGTAATGATCAGCCGTCGTATCGCGCCGAATTGCTGTGGCGCATCGGATTGCCTGTATCGGCGATCATTCTGGCATTGCTGGCGATTCCCCTCTCATTCGTCAATCCGCGCGCCGGTCGCTCCGCCAACATGCTGCTTGCGCTGTTTACCTATCTTGTTTACAACAACCTGATGACCGTCGGGCAGGCTTGGGTAGCAAGTGGCCGGATTTCATTCGAGGTTGGTGTTGTAAGTATTCATCTGTTCATGGTCTGTTTGCTGCCGTTGCTGTTTTACCGGCGTATTGCCGTGCTTTCTTTTGCCAGGTTCTTCCGATGAAGATTTACCGCCGATATCTGGCGCGCGAAATCGCCGCGGCGATTCTGCTGGTACTCGTTGCGTTCCTCGCGCTGTTTGGCTTCTTCGACATGATCAACGAGGTCAAGAGTGTCGGCAAGGGCGCTTACCAGTTGCATCACGCCATTGCCTTCGTCCTGCTACGCATGCCCGGCCGGGTCTATGAATTGATGCCGGTGGCGGTGCTGATCGGTACGTTGTACGCGTTGTCGACCTTGGCCCGACATTCAGAAATTACAGTGCTACGAGCATCGGGGATGTCAACGCGGAGTCTGCTGGCCAGCCTGATGATGGTCGCGGGCGTGTTTGCGCTGGTTACCTTCTTTATCGGAGAAGTTGTTGCCCCCCCGTCTGAACGCGCCGCGCAACAGATGCGACTTCAGGAGCGAGGAAAAGCCGTCGGGCAGGAACTGCGCAGCGGCTTGTGGGTTCGGGACGAGCGGAGTTTCATCAATGTGCGTACTGTTCTTCCGGACACGCGGCTCAGAGGGATCCGCATTTACGATTTCGACAAGGAGGCCAAGCTGCATTCGGTGACCGAAGCGGCTGAAGGGGTCTATATTCCACCGGCCAGCTGGCGGTTGTCCGACGTCGTCCGAACCACAATCATGGATGAGCGCGCCGAGTTGGAGCGTCTGCCAGATCTGGTCTGGCACTCGGCGCTCAATCCGGACATCCTCTCGGTGCTTATGGTTTCGCCAGAAAGGATGTCGTTGTTGCACCTTGCGGCGTATACCCGGCATCTTTCCGAAAACAAGCAGAAAACCCAGCGTTACGACATCGCTATGTGGAAGAAGTTGATCTATCCCTTGGCCGCGCTTGTGATGGTGGCGTTGGCGCTGCCCTTTGGCTACACACACGACCGCGTGAGCGGAGTCAGTCTGAAGATATTTACCGGCGTGATGCTGGGCGTGCTTTTCCACATGCTCAACGGCTTGTTCTCGAATCTGGGGGCGATCAATAGCTGGTCGCCTTTCCTCAGTGCAATTGCCCCCTCGGCTCTGTTCATGCTGGCGGCGGTTGGGATGATTTGGTGGTTCGAGCGTCGCTAGCGAGGGCTGTCAGGCGGTGACAACGTACGTACCGGCGAGCCGGTCGTGCAGAAACTGCCTGTCCTGATCGATGAGCGCCCATAACAGTCCAACTCCGAAGAGGCAGATGCTCGGCCAGCAGAGAAGGAATCGGAGAAGCGCCCGTAGCGGTTGAAGCGGGCGCCCTTCGCGTTCGACGATGCGGATCCGCCACGTTTTCATGGCGAGTGTCTGGCCGCCGTGAGTCCAGAACCAGCAGAAATAGACGAGCAAGACGAGAAACAAGTGTGCCCAAAGCAGTGACGGCGTAGCAACGCGATGCAGCCAGTGGCCAATCAAAACATGGGGAAGCAGCAGTGCGACGGCAAGAATTCCAAGTAGAAGAATTGCGTCGTAGGTCATGCACGCCAGCCGCCGGACGATTCCAGGAAAAGAAAAGCCGTTTGTCAGGCCTCTGCTCATTGTCGCTTTTCTGCTGGTTTGCCAGAAACGGGAAGCGGAGATCGGGGCGATAGATTGAGTGGCGGCAGCTTGATGAAATTTGTAGTAGAAGTGACGCCAGTGGGCACGAGCGGCTGAGTGGTTTTTTGCGCCGGTTTGCCGGCTGCGAGTTGTTTGAGCCGCGTTTTTTCCTCTTCCGGTAGTCTGGAGTACTCCTCCCATTTCTTCTTGAGTTCTTGTCGTTGCTGCGCGGTCAGTTGACTGGTGCTCTTGAAGCTTTCTCGCGCCCGGCGCCGCTGTTCCGGGGTCATCTTTCGCCATTCCTGCATCTGGCTCTGCGTGCGGCGCTGCTCATCCGGTGACATGGTTGCGAAGCGAGCGGCAATGCTAAGCCACTTCTTTTGGCGGAATGCTTCAAGCGAGTCCCATTCGTCACTCAGCGGTGCGAGAACGACTTTTTGGGCTACGGACAACTCGCTCCAGGTAGGTTGCGGCGGAGTAGCAATAACCGACGGGCCGGTCGTTTGCGACCAGCCGTTCAATGAGATGAAAACGCCCAGTATTATTCCGACGAGGTGCTTCTGAGCCATGCGGCAAAGCCCTTGTCGGTGAATGCGCCAATGGGCAACTCGTCTGAAAGGATTGCTGAGTCGATGTCACCGAGTTCCTTGACATGCTGGTCGGCAACCCAGTAGGTCGAGTAGGAGGCGCACAACAAAAGCGCCAGGCCAACAAGAACTTGGCTGAGGCGGGAGCCAAATGCATCAATCGAGAAAAGGTTGCCAACTGCAGCAAGAACCGGTGATGTCACAGCGTGTTTCTGGTGGTTGAGTGCAATGGCACGAGCGGCGGCAAGCCGGTCCAAAGTGTCCGGGCGAAGGTCGTGCAACCCGCGATTCAGGTGTTGCCTGACCTTGTAGCCGAAATGTTGCTCGTTCATATTGAGATTCCCTTTGCCTTCAATGCGTTCGCAAGCGTGTGAGTGGCACGCGAGCAGTGTGTCTTTACGCTGCCTTCTGAGCAGCCCATTGCAGTGGCGGTCTCTGCAACGTCCATGTCTTCCCAATAACGCATGAGAAAGGCTTCTCGTTGACGTGCTGGTAATTGTTTTAGTTCTTTTTCAATTATATCAAGAAGTTGGGCTTGTTGGAACATGCCCTCCGGGGTGTTCTGACTAAAAGTCCCTGCCTCGACTTCGATCGTTTCCAGCGGGTCGTGATCGTCATCGTTGTCTGAACTGAAAGCGGAGAGCAGGGTCGTCCAGAGCGAGCGGATCTTGCTGCGGCGATAGTGGTCACGGATGGTGTTCTGCATGATGCGCTGGAACAGCAGAGGCAGTTCCTCAGCAGGGCGGTTACCGTACTTCTCGGCAAGTTTCAGCATGGAGTCTTGCACGAGGTCGAGCGCCGTCTCTTCGTTGCGTACGGCGAACATTGCCTGCTTGAAGGCGCGCCGTTCGGAGGCGGCAAGAAAATCCGACAATTCGCGTTGGCTGGCCAGAATCAGTGTCCCAGGGGAAATCGAGAGTAAATGCGCGCCGGAGCGCAGGCGTCGATGACGCGAGTCTTGACCAAAAGAGGTCTAGGCCTTAACGTTACCTGCTTTTTCCAGCGTTTTCTTTGTAAGGCAAAAACCATGACCATGATGACCGGTGCGGAGATTGTAATCAGGTGCCTCCAGGAAGAAAAGGTCGACTACGTTTTCGGCTACCCGGGTGGATCGGTCCTGCACATTTATGATGAGTTGTTCAAGCAGGATAAGGTAAAGCATATCCTCGTCCGGCACGAGCAGGCTGCGGTGCATGCTGCCGATGCCTATTCACGTTCGACTCAGCGGGTTGGTGTGGCAATGGTGACGTCGGGGCCCGGAGCGACGAATGCGGTTACTGGCATCGCTACCGCCTACATGGATTCGATCCCGATGGTGGTCATTTCGGGCCAGGTGCCGACCACCTATATCGGTCAGGATGCCTTTCAGGAATGCGATACCATTGGTGTTACACGTCCGTGCGTGAAGCATAATTTCCTGGTCAAGGACGTTCGTGATCTGGCGGCTACCATCAAGAAGGCGTTCTATATCGCCAATACCGGCCGGCCCGGTCCGGTGGTTGTCGATGTGCCAAAGGATATCACTGCCGCGAAGTGTAAATTCGAGTATCCGGCGGAAATCAAGCTGCGTTCTTACAATCCGGTGATCAAGGGGCATTCGGGGCAGATCAAGAAGGCCGTGCAGTTGCTGATCGGAGCGAAGCGACCGATGATTTACACGGGTGGTGGTGTGGTCCTGGCGAATGCGGCCGAGCATTTGACCCGCCTGACCCGCCTGCTCGGGTTTCCGATCACCAATACCTTGATGGGTTTGGGCGGCTATCCGGGAACCGATCGCCAGTTTCTCGGCATGCCAGGAATGCATGGCACGCTGGAGGCCAACTTGGCGATGCAGCACTGCGATGTCCTGCTGGCCATCGGGGCTCGTTTTGATGATCGCGTAATCGGCAGTCCGGAGAATTTTGCAACCGTCCCGCGCAAGATTATTCATGTCGATATCGATCCGTCGTCGATCTCCAAGCGCGTGCGCGTTGATGTTCCGATCGTCGGGAACGTGCCGGACGTGCTGGACGAAATGATTCGTCTGCTCGAAGCGGAGCAGGAGCGAAAGGATATTTCCGACTGGTGGGCCGAAATCGAGAACTGGCGAGCCCGGCAATGCATGAAGTACGGGATGAAAGACGCGATCATGCCGCAATATGTGATCGAGAAACTCTGGGAGATTACCCGGGGCGATGCGATCATTACTTCCGACGTTGGCCAGCACCAGATGTGGACGGCGCAATATTACAAATTCGACAAGCCGCGCCGCTGGCTGAATTCGGGCGGCTTGGGGACTATGGGCGTGGGCCTGCCCTACGCGATTGGTGCAGCCTTTGCACATCCGGATAAACAAGTGGCGTGTGTGACGGGTGATGGTTCGATCCAGATGTGCATCCAGGAGTTGTCGACTGCCAAGCAATTCGGCTTGCCGATCAAGATCGTCAATTTGAACAACCGCTATCTCGGAATGGTTCGCCAGTGGCAGGAAATGTTCTACAGTCGGCGCTATTCGCAGACTTACATGGATTCGATTCCGGATTTCGTGAAGCTCGCCGAGGCCTATGGGCACGTCGGGATCCGCGTCGAAAAACCGGAAGAGGTGGAGCCAGCGCTGAAGCGGGCATTTGTTGATCACAAGGACGATCTGGTTTTCCTCGATATCCGCACTGCCCGCGAGGCGAATGTCTTCCCGATGGTGGCCGCCGGCAAGGGATTGGCCGAGATGGTCTTGGCTGACGAGAATCTGTGAGAGGGAGCGACGATATGCGGCACATCATTTCAATCCTGCTGGAGAACGAAGCGGGGGCGCTCTCACGGGTCGCCGGGCTTTTCTCCGCGCGCGGTTATAATATCGAGACGTTGACGGTCGCTCCGACCGAGGACTCTTCCCTGTCCCGGCTGACAATCGTGACGTCCGGTAGTGACGAAATCATCGAGCAGATCACCAAGCAGCTCAACAAATTGATCGATGTCATCAAGGTGGTGGATCTTTCCGAAGCAGCGCACATCGAGCGAGAACTGATGCTGATCAAGGTACGTGCCTCCGGCAAGGATCGTGAGGAGATGAAGCGCATGGCGGATATTTACCGCGGGCGCATCATCGACGTTACCGATGCCACTTACGTTATTGAATTGACCGGGAGCGGTTCGAAGCTGGACTCCTTTATTCAGGCCATCGATGAGGGCCTGATTCTTGAAACGGTACGGACGGGCGTTAGCGGCATCGGTCGTGGCGACCGGGTTCTGAAAGTTTGATTTACCAAGTTCTTAACTCGAGAGGTATAGCATGAAGGTTTTTTACGACAAGGACGCGGACCTTTCCCTGATCAAGGGTAAGAAAGTCGCCATCATTGGTTACGGCTCGCAAGGCCATGCGCATGCACAGAATCTAAGCGATTCAGGGGTTTCGGTGACCGTCGGTCTGCGCAAAGGCGGCGCCTCGTGGAACAAGGTCGAGAAGGCTGGGTTGCGGGTCGAGGAAGTGGCGCAAGCTGTGAAGGATGCGGATGTCGTGATGATGCTGTTGCCGGACGAAAACATCCCGGCCGTGTACTACAACGATGTCGAGCCGAACATCAAGAAGGGCGCTGCGCTGGCTTTTGCCCACGGTTTCAATATCCACTACAACCAGGTCGTGCCGCGTGCCGATCTGGACGTGATCATGGTCGCTCCGAAGGGGCCTGGCCATACCGTTCGTTCCGAATACCTCAAGGGCGGCGGTGTTCCATCGTTGATCGCCGTGCATCAGGATACGTCGAAAAAAGCGCGTGACATCGCGCTGTCGTACGCCGCAGCCAATGGCGGAACGAAAGGCGGCGTGATCGAAACGACCTTCAGTGAAGAAACCGAAACCGACTTGTTTGGTGAGCAGTGCGTTCTGTGCGGTGGTGCAGTCGAACTCGTAAAGGTGGGCTTTGAAACGCTGACGGAAGCTGGCTATGCGCCCGAAATGGCTTACTTCGAGTGCCTGCACGAACTGAAGCTGATCGTCGACCTGATGTACGAGGGCGGTATCGCAAACATGAACTACTCGATCTCGAACAACGCCGAGTATGGCGAGTACGTGACTGGTCCCGAAGTTATCAATGATGCTTCGCGTCAGGCTATGCGTGCAGCGCTCAAGCGTATTCAGAACGGTGAGTATGCCAAGATGTTCATCGAGGAGGGCAAGACCAACTACCCGTCGATGACGGCTCGTCGGCGCTTGATGGCAGCCCACCAGATCGAAACGGTCGGCGAAAAGCTGCGCGACATGATGCCGTGGATCAAGAAAAACAAATTGGTAGACCAGACCAAGAACTGATTCAGGTCAAGTCAGGAGTCTGCGGGGCGGGTGGCGTTTGAAAACGCCGTCCGGGCCCCGTCCGGCTCAGTCTATTCCCCGCAACTTCCTGCTGCCTTAAATGAACTATCCGCATCCGTTTATCGCTAGAGAAGGCTGGCCGTTCATCGCCGGCTCGTTGGTTCTTGCATTGATTGCTTCCGCTGCCGGATTCTGGTCGATGCCGTTCTGGTTGATCTTCATTTTCTGCCTGCAGTTTTTCCGTGATCCTGCGCGGGTGATTGCGGGGGGCGAAAAAAGCGTCCTTGCGCCTGCTGATGGCCGGATCGTGGTTGTCGAGGAAACTCAGGATCCCTATCTGAATCGCCGTGCGCTGAAAGTCAGCGTGTTCATGAACGTTTTCAATGTACATTCGAACCGCGCTCCGCTTGGAAGTGTGGTCGAGAACAAGTGGTATAACCCCGGACGTTTTCTGAACGCTGATCTCGACAAGGCATCTTTGGAGAACGAGCGCTGCGCTTTGCATCTCAAGACGCGTGATGGTCAGGATGTGACTTGTGTACAGATCGCCGGCCTTATTGCACGCCGCATCCTTAATTACGTCGCCCCGGGAAAGACTCTGGCGGCCGGTGAGCGGTACGGTTTTATCCGTTTCGGTTCGCGCGTTGATCTCTATCTTCCGCTCGATGCTCAGATCAAGGTGGTGATCGGCGAGAAAGTCTTCGCGTCGAGCAGTATTCTCGCCGAGTTGGCTTGATTTACGGTGTCGAGGCGCACGTGGCTGGCGATGCAGGCCAAGGAAACTCGCTTTGGACATGAGGCGCCAAGTGTCCCGTTTCAGATGTTTTGTTTCACGGATCTGGCATCGATTCGTTGCTGAGGACTTTGATCAGGTTTGCGGTAGCTTGGCGTTTACGACGCTTTTGTCGGTGGTCCCTCTGGTTGCAGTATTGCTCGGTGCGATGTCGGCGATGCCTTCCTTCCTGGTGATGGTCGATGAGATGGAAGGCGTTGTTCGCAACATGCTGCCGGAGCGCAGTGCCGGGCTGATCATCCAGCACATTCTCGCGTTCTCGCAGAAGGCGTTGAACGTGACTGTTGCTGGTCTTGTCGTGCTCGTGTTGTCCGCGTTTCTCCTTTTGCAGACTGTCGAGCGGGCGTTCAATCACGTCTGGCGTGTTCTGAGAAAGCGTTCCTGGTGGCGCCGCATCGGCTTGTACGGTGCGCTGATTATCTTGTGGCCCTTGGCGGTGGCGTATGTCGTTGCTGCCATTTCGTTCGCGGTGTCCCTGTCGTCGGGGCTGATTGTGGAACAGCTGTGGCTGCACAAACTTCTTTCAAAAGCAACCGGCGTGTTTGTCGCTGCCGTCTTTTTTGGCGGGCTCTATCTCGTCGTGCCAGCGAGGCGGGTTCGCCTGTTCGACGCGGTTGCGGGAGGCTTGTTTGCCTCGTTTGGCTTTCTGTTGATGCAGAAGGGGTTTGAGTTGTACTTGTCGTATTTCCCTTCGATCACACTGGTTTATGGCGCCTTCGCCACCGTGCCGATATTTCTCTTGTGGTTGTATCTGTCGTGGTCGATGGTGTTGCTCGGGGCCTTGGTCGCCGCGACGCTTGCAGAATTCCGGTCCGCTGGAAACAAGTTGCCGTAAACCGAATTACAGGCTGACCGTCTATGCTGAGCCAATTCGGAACACCTCTATTTTGGCTGTTTGTTCGTCACGCTGGACGATGCGGATTTCGCGTACCGATATGTTGTCTCGTTCAACGATCAGGATGAGTGTGTTGTCAAGGTTTACTGGCGTTCCGCTTGGAAGCACCAGAGCATCGTGTTCATGCACGCTTGGTGTTGCCGGGAGAAACAGCGCGGCTTCTTGAAGAGGCTTCTCGTTCGATGACAAGGGGGCGACTACTCGTGCCGGGAAGATGCGGGTGGCGAGTATCTGTAGCCCGAGTTCGAGGTGCTCTGGGTTGGCAGAGTGTTTCCAGCGGATCATGCAAAGCTGCCAGTTCTCGGTGCCGTCGATGCGCAGTGCGGCAACGTCGCCGGCTAGAATTGTGGTCGATTTCCCCGAAATGTGCATTGCCGCATAGCCGTCCGGGCTTTCGTTGGTGATCATCCAGCAGGATGAGGAGGGGTGTTTCGGTAGCGCTGAGTTGATCTGGCAGACGTTCTCTATTCCGAAGCACATTTCACCTCGGTAGTTCTGCCGTCGTCGCGGGAAACGCCGTTTCAGATGTGTGCCAAGGATGGTGACCGTTCTCCTCAGGACGTTTTTCCCCTCAGGAGTATTGGCAAAGTCTGGGAGTTTTAGCTCCCCGGCCGGTGTGCCCGTCTCAAGTTGAGAAAGTTGTTGTTGGATCGACTCAGCGAGGGCTGTGCCGGAGAAATATAGAACAGCGGATTCTGGAGGAGGAGGTGTGCGGGAGCATGATCTAGCCGGCATATCGCTTTCCGGGGAGATCCAAAAACAACTGGGGTCAGGTGGGCGTCCTTGGCCACTGATTTCGATCGCACTGGAACAGAGCCGAAAATACGAATGGAGAAAAGCGATTTCCGCAGGAGAGAAGCCGGCAGAGATGGAGTAGCCGAGCAGAACGGCGCTTAAGTAAACAGCGTCAGGAGAGAATTCGTGAATTGCAGGGTTGTCTTGTGGGGATGTGTCTTCCCGGGTTGACAGATACGTTTGATGAAGTTGGCGCCAAAGACCTTTGGCGGTGCGACTTGATGTCAAAGAAGCGAGCAGGATGCGTTGAGCCGTCGTGTCGAGAATGCCGTTCAGAATACGCTTCCGGGAATTCGGTGACTTACCGCTACCAATAGTGGTCTCGGGGAGAAGCCGGAGGAAACCTCCGCTCAGGGACTCCAGAAGCGACTGGAGTTGTCCTGCAATTTGCCGGTCAGCAAGTGGGGTGGTTCTTGCGGGAGGAATCAGCGACTGAGTGGATGACTCGGCAATCGAACGGCAGCGTGCCCAAATCGACTCGATGGCGGTGAGTTGCTGATCCAGTTCACGCTTGTGATTATCCAGCGACCGCAGGTCTTGTTGCAGTAATAAGACTTCCGTCGCAATACTGTCAAAAAAAGATCCCCTGGCAGCAGGTGCCATTCCTGGGCTTGCGCTGTTCGTTTCGAGAGCCGACGCATTCATGGGGCAGGAAGACGATGAGTGGCAGGTTGATAAAAGTATATCGTGAAGCGTTTGTTCTTCGGCATTTGGATGGGGCGGAAGTGCAATCGGTCGCACTGCCTTGTTGAATATCGGCTTGTTTTTTCTTGCTTTCTGGTTATAATCTCGCTCTTTTTCTGAATTCGGAAGAAAACCTATGGTAGTCATTCGTCTTGCTCGTGGTGGCGCTAAGAAGCGCCCGTTTTACAACTTGGTCGTCGCCGACTCGCGTACGCGTCGTGACGGGCGCTTCATTGAGCGCATCGGATTTTATAATCCGATGGCCGCTGCTAACGAAGAAGGTTTGCGCGTTGCCGCTGACCGTTTGAGCTATTGGCAGCAGCAAGGTGCACAACTGTCGCCGACCGTTGCACGTCTGGTCAAGCAACAAGCATCCGCAGTAAAAGCTGCTGCCTGATCTGTTGACTGAAGTTCCTGTCGTTTCGCCGAGCGGGGACGAGTTCATCGTTCTCGGAAAAATCGTCGATGCGTACGGGCTGCACGGAGCGGTCAAGGTTCATCTCTTCGCGGATGATCCGGCACGGATCGCAAAAATGCGGCACTGGTGGATTGGCGCAGAAAACGATCCATCGGAGCGTTGGTCTCGGGTCAAGGTTCGCAGATGCAAGGTGCAGTCCGGCGTTTTGCAGGCTTCGCTCGAAGGATATTCCGACCGCACAGCAGCTGAGGCCGTTTGCGGGAAGTTCGTCGGGGCGCCGCGCTCAGAGTTGCCCGCGACGGATCCGGATGAGTACTACTGGGCCGATTTGGTCGGGCTTGAAGTGGTCAATACGCAGGGAACGACGTTGGGACGGGTTCTTGGACTGATTGAGACGCCAGCGAACGATGTGATGCGTGTCGGTGTGGCAGGGGAACGTGAACAACTTCTTCCGTTCGTTGCCGCGGTGGTTCTGGACGTCGATATTCAGGCCGGTTGCGTGCGTGTTGATTGGGAGAAGGATTGGTAAAGGGGCGCGAGGTGCCTGGCGTTGGGGGAAAGCCCTTCGTTGCCGATGTCGTAACGTTGTTTCCCGAAATGTTCGTCGCATTGACGCAATCGGGTGTGACGAGGCGGGCGCAGGAGGAAGGTCGCTGGAATCTGGCCTGTACCAATCCGCGCGATTTTTCGACGGACAACCACCGGACGGTTGATGACCGGCCCTATGGTGGCGGGCCTGGGATGGTAATGATGCCCGGGCCGCTGGAGGCAGCGATTTCTGCGGCCAAGGCGCGTCAGCTGTCGGATGGCGTGGTAGGAAGTTGGGTTGTCTATCTTTCCCCGCAGGGGAAGCCGCTGACTCATCAGCGTGTTATGGAACTGGTGGACGATGTGGCGGGCGGCAGGGGGTTGGTTTTGCTTTGCGGCCGTTATGAAGGAGTCGACGAGCGGTTGATCGAACGCTGCGTCGATGAGGAAATTTCGATCGGGGATTTCGTGCTCTCGGGCGGTGAAGTCCCTGCGATGGCGTTGCTGGATGCCATCGTCAGGCAGTTGCCCGGCGTGCTCAACGACGCCGAGTCGGCAACACAAGATTCGTTTGTTGCGGGCTTGTTGGATTGCCCGCACTATACGCGGCCGGAGGTTTACGAAGGCCTGCGGGTGCCGGACGTGTTGATGTCCGGGCATCACGAAGCAATCCGCCGTTGGCGCCTGATGCAGGCGCTGGGGCGGACGAGGCAGCGGCGTCCGGAGCTGTTGGACGGACGGAAGCTGTCGAAAGAGGAAACGCAACTCCTGGCGCAGTATCAGGAGCAATGCGGTCAGTAAACTAAAAAGGAGTTTCACAATGAATCTGATAGCGCAACTCGAGCAGGAAGAAATTGCCCGTCTGGGCAAAACCATCCCGGAATTCGCCCCGGGTGATACGGTCATCGTTCAGGTGAAGGTCAAGGAAGGCTCGCGTGAGCGTCTCCAGGCCTACGAAGGCGTGGTGATTGCCAAGCGTAACCGTGGTCTCAATTCGAGCTTCATCGTGCGCAAGATTTCGTCTGGTGAAGGCGTTGAGCGGACCTTCCAGACCTACTCGCCGCTGGTCGCCTCAATCGAGGTGAAGCGTCGCGGTGATGTGCGTCGTGCCAAGCTGTACTATCTGCGCGAGCGTTCAGGCAAGTCGGCGCGCATCAAGGAAAAGCTGTCGCACAAGCCGAAGGCAAGCGCGTAACAAGCGTTTTTTCGCCAGACGACAAAGAAAAACGGGGCGGCATCATGGGATGCCGCCCCGTTTTGCGTTCCGGGCCTGCTCAGTGCCCAGTCTTTTCTGAAGCGTGTTTTGCTTTCTCGATCAGCGCGTACGCCGAGTGGTTGTGGATCGATTCGAAATTTTCCGACTCGACGACGTATGCGGCGATACGATCTTCCGCGTTGAGTCTCGCCGCAACGTCACGCACCATGTCCTCGACGAATTTCGGATTGTCGTAGGCGCGCTCGGTAACGTATTTCTCGTCGGGGCGCTTGAGTAGTCCGAAGAGCTCACACGACGCTTCGCTCTCTACGAGTTGGACGATCTCTTCGATCCACACGTGTTTGAGGATCCTGGCGGTAACGGTTACGTGTGAACGCTGGTTGTGCGCGCCACGTTCCGAAATTTTCTTCGAACACGGACAGAGGCTGGTGACCGGAACTACGACCTTTATCGTCGAGGCTATCTCGCCGTGGCAGATTTCACCTATCAGCGTTACGTCGTAGTCGATCAAACTCTGAACGCCGGAAACGGGCGCTGCCTTGTTGATGAAGTACGGGAAATTCATCTCGATGTGCCCTGTCTCGGCTTCGAGCTTGCGCACCATCTCGCGCAGCATCACAGGGAAGTTCTCTACAGAGATCTCGCGTTCGTGGCTGTTCAGTATCTCCACAAAGCGGGACATGTGCGTGCCTTTGAAATTGTGCGGCAGGCCAACGTACATGTTGAATACGGCAATGGTGTGTTGGACGCCGCCAGTACGGTCGAGTACCTTTACCGGATGGCGGATCGATTTGATGCCGACGCGATTGATCGCCAGGCGGCGGGTGTCCGCGAGGCCTTGAACGTCCTCCATCGCAGCGGCATGGTGTTTCTCTTTCATTGTTTGTCCTGATAGGTCCGGGCTGTCTGGATAATGCCTGCTTTGTCGAGTCCGGCTTCGGCAAGCAGGCGGAATTGGTCGCCGTGATCGATGAAGCGGTCCGGGAGCCCCATTCTCGCGAGGCGTGTCGTACTTCCCGCTTCATGCAGGACCCGAGCGACTTCCGAGCCGGCGCCACCGATCACCATGTTCTCTTCGATGCTGATAAGCAGGGAATGTTCCTTGGCAAGTTCGAGGATCAGTTCGCGGTCGATCGGCTTGACGAAACGCATGTTCGCGACCGTTGCATCGATCTCTTCTGCGGCTTGCAAAGCCGGGCCGAGCATGCTGCCGAAGGCTAGCAGCGCGATGTTTTTGCCGCGTCGCCGGATTTCGCCCTTGCCTATCGGCAGATCGGTTAGTGCGGGTTCCGTCGGAACGCCCGGGCCTGTGCCTCGCGGATAGCGTACGACACATGGGCCGTTGCTGCGCAGCGCTGTCGTCAGCATCCGGCGGCATTCCTCCTCGTCGCTCGGTGTCATGACGACCATGTTTGGAATGCAAGTGACGTAGGAGAGGTCGAAGGTGCCGTGATGCGTCGGACCGTCGGCACCGACGAGTCCGCCGCGATCGAGTGCGAAGACCACGGGAAGATTCTGCAGCGCAACGTCGTGCAGCAACTGGTCGTAACCACGCTGGAGAAAGGTCGAGTAAATGGCGACGACCGGACGCATGCCCTCGCAGGCGAGACCCGCGGCAAACGTGACGGCGTGCTGTTCTGCAATACCGACATCGAAATAGCGCTCAGGGTAACGTTCTGCGAAGTCCATCATTCCAGAGCCCTCGCCCATCGCCGGGGTAATCGCCACCAGTTTTGGCTCGACGCTGGCCATGTCACACAGCCACTGACCGAAAATTTGCGTGTAGGTCGGCTTGCCGCCAGTCTTGCCGCCTTCAATGCCGATGTCCGGCTGAAATTTCGAGACGCCATGGTAAAGAATGGGGTCGGCCTCTGCCAGCTTGTAGCCTTGCCCCTTACGCGTGATGACGTGGAGGAATTGCGGCCCTTTGAGCTTTTGTAGATTCTGCAGCGTTGGAATAAGTGAATCCAGATCGTGGCCGTCGATCGGACCGATGTAATTGAACCCGAGTTCCTCGAAAAGGGTGCCCGGCGTTAGCATGCCCTTGACGTGTTCCTCGACCCGGTTGGCGAATTCGAGCAGTGATGGTGAGACGCCGAGTACTTTTTCGCCGGCACGGCGCGCCGCGTTGAACGCGCTGCCAGAGAGAATGCGGGCGAGATACTTGTTCAGCGCTCCGACAGGTGGCGAAATCGACATGTCGTTGTCGTTGAGGATGACAAGCATGTTCGCATCTGCGACGCCCCCGTTATTTAACGCTTCGAAGGCTTGGCCAGCTGACATCGCACCGTCACCGATGATGGCGACAGTGCGACGGTCGTCGCCGTTGAGCTTGGACGCCGAGGCCATGCCGAGGGCGGCGGATATCGATGTTGATGAATGGCCGACGCCGAATGTGTCGTACGGGCTCTCGTTGCGCTTGGGGAATCCCGAGACGCCGCCGTGGGTCCGCAGCTTGGCCATGCCTGCACGACGGCCGGTGAGGATTTTGTGCGCATAGGTTTGATGCCCCACATCCCAGACCAGGCGGTCCCTCGGTGTGTCGAAAACATAGTGCAGTGCTATCGTCAGTTCCACTGTTCCGAGATTGGAGGAAAAGTGCCCGCCAGTCCTTGAAACGGATTCGACGAGGAAGTTGCGCAGTTCCTCGGCCAGCTCTGGCAACTGTTTGCGGTCCAGCGCGCGCAGGTCGGACGGGTCGCTGATGGTGTCGAGCAGAGGATATGTATTCATGACGTGTCGTGATCCGGCGTGATGGGGCGACCGCGCGTCCCTCGAGACGGTTCCCTTTCAGAACTTACGATGGGCGATAAAGTCGCATATTGCAACCAGGCGGCGAGCCCGGTCTCCGAACGTGCCGAGTGCCTCCAAGGCCTGTGTTCGGAGTTCGTCAGCAAAATCTCGCGCTTGTTCCAGACCCATCAACCCGACATAGGTAGGTTTGTCGGATGCCGAGTCCTTTCCGGCGGTTTTACCCAGCGTGGCGGTGCTGGCCGTGCAGTCGAGGATGTCGTCGACGACCTGGAAGAGCAGCCCTGCACGTTTGGAGAAGCGATCAAGAGCGTTTCGTTCCATTTCAGAGAGCGGGGCGCCGCAGAGTGCGCCGAGCATCACAGCCGCGCGGATAAGAGCGCCGGTCTTCAGAGCGTGCATGAGTTCGAGTTCGGGCAACTCGAGTTCGCGCCCTACAGCATCAAGATCGATGGCCTGACCTCCGGCCATGCCGAGCGAACCGCTGGCATGTGTCAGCAGACGGATCATTTCGATTTGCACGCTAGCTTCGCCGAGGTTTTCGCGGGCGAGCAATTCGAAGGCCAGTGGCTGCAGGCTGTCGCCGACGAGCAGGGCGGTGGCCTCGCCGAACTCGACGTGGCAGGTCGGGCGTCCGCGCCGCAGGATGTCGTTGTCCATGCAGGGCAGATCGTCATGCACGAGCGAGTAGGCGTGGATCATCTCGACGGCACAGGAGACGACTTCGAGCTTCTCCGGTGTTGCGTCGGTCAATTCTCCAGCGGCGAACGCCAGCAACGGACGGACACGTTTTCCGCCATTGAGGCATGAATAGCGCATGGCCTGATGCAGGCGCGCCGGAATGGCTTCTTCGGGTGGCAGAAAACGCGCAAGCGCCGTCTCGATCCTGCCTTGGACAAGAGCCATCCAGTCGATGAAAGAAGGGCTGTTTTCAGCCGAAGGGCTGGTTGTGTTCATCGAGCGTCCCCGTTCAATGGGTCGAAATCACGCAACACGCCGTTGTCGAGAATCTGAATCTTGCGTTCGGCGTCGTTGAGTTGATGCTGGCAATGCGCGAGCAAAGCACTTCCTCGGCGGTAAGCCGCGATAGAGTCTTCCAGCGACAGGCTGCCTCCCTCCATGCTCTGCACGATAGCCTCAAGTTCCGCGAGCGCTGCCTCGAATTTCATGTCCTCGGCGACTTGCGGCGCCTGGTCGGCGTTCAGATCGTTTGCTTGTGGTCTGGCCATTGTTGGAAAGCGACTAAAACATTGAAAAATAGCCTAAGGATAGCACTCCGGTCAATTGGAAAGGTGATGGGCAGGCAGTAGAATGCCGTGTCCTCCCCAATCGATTTGACGCGATGCGGCGTCCGGATCGAAACTCCTCCGGAAAAGAACGATGCAGTCGTTGTGGATGATCGTGGCCAGTTTTTTCTTCGCGTGCATGGGTGTGTGCGTAAAACTGGCGGCAGTACAGTTCTCGGCGGCGGAAATCGCCTTTTATCGCTCCTTGATCAATTTTCTGGTCATGATTCCGCTGCTGCGTGTTCGGCGCATTCCTGTGCGAACGCCGTTGTGGCGGTTGCACGTGGTACGCAGCGGAAGCGGCTGTATGGCGCTCATGTTGTACTTCTATGCCTTGAGTATGCTCCCGCTTGCGTCTGCAGTAACGCTTTCGTATACCTCGCCGTTGTTCCTGGCTATTTATCTTGTGCTGTTTGGCAAGGCGCGTCTGCAGGGTGGCGTGCTGTGTGCGCTGCTACTTGGGTTTTTTGGTGTAGCCCTGTTGTTGCGCCCGACCTTTGGTGCCGATCAGGTGCTTGGCGGTGTGATTGGCCTGGCCAGCGGCATGGTGGCTGGTTTGGCCTATCTGAATGTGAAAGAACTCGGCGCGCGCGGCGAGGTTGAGGAGCGTATCGTTTTCTACTTCGCCCTTGTGACGACGGTGATCGGCGCGATCTGTATGCTGTTTTTCGACTTTCATCCGATCGATTGGGTGGGTGGAAGCTTGTTGCTGGGCGTGGGATGCTTCGGGACTGCCGCCCAGCTAGTCATGACTCGAGCGTACAAGCGTGGCAATACGCTGGTTTCCGCCAGTCTTGCGTATTCGACGGTGATCTTTGCCAGCCTTTTCGGTATGCTGTTCTGGCGGGAGACGCTTTCGCCGGTTGCGTGGTCAGCCATTGTGCTGATTGTTGCCAGCGGCGTCATCTCCAGTTGGTTGTCGCGGGCCAATCCGGCCGATCAGGATTGACGCCAACTATCCAGGAAAAAAAGGAGAAATTGCCATGATTGTCATCCAGCACCAGAGCAATCGCGTCGCAGTAAATGTGTATGGAGAGTTTACTTTGGCGGACTTCAAAGAGTTCGAGGATATGGTGAACTACAAGGTGAAGTTCGAAGGGGTGGTCGATCTGCTGTTCGACTTGCGTGAGATGGCGGATTTCACGCTGGATGTCGCGTGGGAAGATATAATCGCATCGCTGTGGTCACAAAAAGCCAGTGGGTGGCCTGGAGTGCTTGGTTGTCCCAAATGTTCGTCAGTGCCGACATGCGCGTATTTGACGAAGCGCCGGATGCAGAGGCATGGCTTGATTCGCAGGAGGCGGTGGCGTGAGTTTTTCGACCTTGGTGTCCTGCGCGCAGCTTGCTGAACACCTGAGCGACCCAACGTGGGTGGTCGTTGATTGCCGGCATCAACTCTCGGATGTCGGTTATGGCGAGCGCGAATACGCCAAGGGGCATCTCCCCGGCGCCGCGTTCATGCACATGGACCGCGATCTGTCCTCAGTGATGACTGGCCGGAACGGACGTCACCCGCTGCCTGATCCACAACTGCTGGCTGAGAAACTTGGCGCCCTGGGCGTTTCCCGACAGACGCAGGTCGTGGTTTATGACGACGACGGCGGCATGTATGCCGTGCGTCTGTGGTGGCTGTTGCGCTGGCTGGGGCACAATCGTGTCGCTGTTC
>QKII01000059.1 GCA_003249625.1 Propionivibrio sp.
CGCCTGCGGATCCTGGTGGAAGCGGCGCGAGATCGGCTCGTAGATCGGATCGAAGCGCAGCGAGAGGTCCGCCGTGGTCATCATCGGTCGATGCTTCTTCGACGGATCGTGCGCATCGGGGATCATGTGTTCTTCCTTGACGTCTTTCGCCAGCCATTGCTTGGCGCCGGCCGGGCTCTTGACCAGTTCCCATTCGTAGCCGAAGAGCATGTCAAAGTAGCCCATGTCCCACGTCGTCGGATTCGGCTTCCAGGCACCCTCGATACCGCTGGTCGTGGCATGCACGCCCTTGCCGGAGCCGAAGCTGTTCTTCCAGCCGAGACCCATTTCCTCCAACGGCGCGGCTTCCGGCTCGGGTCCGACCAGTTTCGGGTCACCCGCACCGTGCGCCTTCCCGAAGGTGTGCCCACCGGCGACCAACGCCACGGTTTCCTCGTCGTTCATCGCCATGCGTGCGAACGTTTCGCGCACGTCGCGGCCCGACGCGACCGGGTCCGGATTGCCGTCCGGGCCTTCCGGATTGACGTAGATCAGCCCCATCTGCACGGCCGCGAGCGGATTCGCCAGATCGCGTTCGCCGGAATAGCGGCTGTTCGGCTTGTCGCTGGTGGCCAGCCATTCAGCCTCACGCCCCCAGTTGATTTCGTCTTCCGGCTCCCAGATATCCACGCGCCCGCCGCCGAAACCGAAGGTCTTGAAGCCCATCGATTCGAGCGCGCAGTTACCGGCCAGGATCATCAGGTCGGCCCAGGAAATCTTGTTGCCGTACTTCTGCTTGATCGGCCAGAGCAGCCGACGTGCCTTGTCGAGGTTGCCGTTATCGGGCCAGCTGTTGAGGGGCGCGAAGCGCTGGTTTCCGGTACCGCCGCCCCCTCGTCCGTCAGCAATGCGATAGGTGCCGGCGCTGTGCCACGCCATGCGGATGAACAGGCCGCCGTAGTGACCCCAGTCGGCCGGCCACCAATCCTGCGAATCGGTCATCAACGCGACGAGATCGTTCTTGAGCGCGGCGAGATCGAGCTTCTTGAACTCCTCAGCGTAGTTGAAATCCTTGCCGAGCGGATTGGACTTGCACGAATGTTGATGCAGGATGCGGAGGTTCAGCTGGTTCGGCCACCAGTCCTGATTCGACTGCGTGCTGGCCGTCGTGCGTGAGCCGTGCATGGCGGCGAACGGACATTTGCTTTCAGTGCTCATGGATGAGTCCCCCTCGTTGGTTTAAATGGCTGCTGCACGATAAAAAGTCTAGGTGTCTCGGGTTGCTGTTTCAAATGAATTAAGCCAATCGAAGCGATGCACGCCCGCTATCGAAGAATGCCTGGCGAAACGACCGCCCTTTGCTAGACTGAAACGTCTCTTTCGCTCTGCATAACTCACTTTCCGGAGGAATCATCCATGAGCAAACCCGAAATTGCCGCCAAGGCCCCCTGTCCCGTCGATGTCGAACAAGGAAAGGACTACTGGTGGTGCGCTTGCGGGCGCAGCAAATCACAACCTTTTTGCGACGGCTCGCACAAGGGCACGGAATTCACGCCGGTGAAATACACCGCGGATGAGAGCAAAAAGGTCTTCTTTTGCGCCTGCAAGCAGACGGGAAATCGGCCGTTCTGTGACGGTACGCACAAGACGCTGTAGCAGATGTTCCGAAACACGCGCTTCGACTGGAAAACGGGAACAGCGCCATGAAAACCTACGAATGCGCGATTTGCGGATGGATTTACGACGAGGCCAAGGGATGCCCTGAAGAGGGCATCCCTGCTGGAACCCGCTGGGAGGACGTGCCCGACGACTGGTGTTGTCCCGTCTGCGGAGCCGGAAAGAGCGACTTCCAGATGGTTGCCATCGGGACGGAAGCAACATCAACAGCTCCAGCCGTACCGGCGGCAGCACCGATTGACGCCGGTACGGCGCCGCTGACCATCCTCGGCACTGGCCTGGCCGGCTACACGCTTGCCCGTGAATTCCGCAAGATCGACGGCGCAACCCCGCTACGGCTGATCACCCGGGATGGCGGCGGCTTCTAC
>QKII01000182.1 GCA_003249625.1 Propionivibrio sp.
CATAGGCTTCGAGCTTTTTCGCCCCGACGCCTCCGATTTCAGCCAGCGAATCCAGAGAATCAGGCATTTCCCGAGCCATTTCGGCCAGAGTCGCGTCGTGGAAGACAACATAGGCAGGCAGGTTGTGCTCGCGTGCGATTCCAGCCCGCCAAGCCTTGAGTGCCTCGAATCGCGCCAGTTCCTCATCGTCCATCGAGAGCGTATTCGCCTTGCGTCGAGCGCCGGATGCACCACCCCGCACCGCCTTGGCGTGAGGCTTGGCCACGTGACGCAAGCGCAACGAGACTTCGCCGCGCAAAACCGGCCGAGCACTCCCTGTCAGTTCCAGCGTGCTGAACTCCCCCTCGACCTGCAGATGCCCGAGCGCGATCAACTGGCGCAGCACGCCGCGCCATTGCGCTTCGGCGAGGTCGGCGCCGATACCGAAAGTACTCAAGCGGTCGTGGCCGTATTGCTCCACCTTTTCGGTTCGCTTGCCGCGCAATACATCGATCAGATGGACAACGCCGAACCGCTGCCCACCGCTCTGATGGAAGCGATAAACGCAGGACAGCGCCTTGCGCGCCGCCTCGGTGGCATCCCAGGTTTCCGGCGGATGCAGACAGTTGTCGCACACGTTCTGTTCGGCGACACACGGCCCGCTTTCCTCGCCGAAGTAGCCGAGCAACCGCACCCGCCGACAGTCATGCGCCTCGGCCAACGCCAGCAGGGCGTCGAGCTTGCCACGCTGGCTGCGCTTGAAGGACTCTTCGGCGGGACTCTCGTCGATCATCCGGCGCTGATTGACCACATCAGCCAACCCGTAGGTCATCCAGGCGTCCGCCGGCAGACCGTCGCGGCCGGCCCGGCCGGTTTCCTGATAATAGCTTTCGATATTCTTAGGCAGATCGAGATGCGCGACGAAGCGTACGTCAGGCTTGTCGATACCCATACCGAAAGCGATCGTCGCGACCATCACAATGCCCTCTTCGCGCAGGAAGCGATCCTGGTTCTCGCGCCGCGACTCTACTGCCATCCCTGCGTGGTACGGCAACGCCGGAACCCCCTCCGACGCCAACCATGCCGCTATCTCTTCGACCTTTTTCCGCGACAGGCAATAAACGATGCCAGCGTCGCCCGCATGCTCCTCGCGGAGGAAACGCAGCAGTTGCCGTCGCGCATCATTCTTTTCCACGACCATGTAGCGAATATTCGGCCGGTCGAAGCTGCTGATGAATATCCGCGCGTCACCCAGGCTCAGCCGCTCGATGATGTCGGCACGTGTCAGGGTGTCGGCCGTCGCTGTCAGAGCAATGCGCGGTACGCCGGGATAACGCTCGTGCAGGACGTTGAGCGCCAGATAGTCCTCGCGGAAATCATGCCCCCACTGGCTGACACAGTGCGCCTCGTCGATGGCGAACAGGCTGAGCAATCCGCGTTCGAGCAGAGAATCGAGCTGCGCCAGCATGCGCGGCATCGTCAGCCTTTCCGGTGCGACGTAAAGCATGACCAGACGTCCGCTCATCATTTCACGCTCGATGCGTTGCACCTCGTCGAAGGTCAGGGTCGAATTCAGGAAGGCGGCATGTACACCGGCTTCTTCCAGCGCACCGACCTGATCGTGCATCAAGGCGATCAGTGGGCTGACCACCACCGCCAATCCGCGCCCGGAGCGATGCCGTGCAATCGCGGGAATCTGATAGCAAAGGCTCTTGCCGCCACCGGTCGGCATCAGCACCAGCGCGTCGTCACCTGCAGTGAGGTGTGCAACGATTTCCGCCTGCGCGCCGCGGAAGGCGGAATAACCAAAAACGGAGTGAAGTATTTCGGCGGGCGAAACGGGAACGGGTGTTTCCACGAAAACAGGGTAGACGGGCGAAAACGCGCGATGGTAAACCAATTCAGTTCCTGCGCCGAACATGGCCCACGAATCACGACCACGCTCTGAACGAAACGAGACTGTTCCGCGTTACGGCGGCGCCAGCTCCAGATCACACGCCAGACCGCGGCCCTGAACGGCCGGCAGCCCTGC
>QKII01000376.1 GCA_003249625.1 Propionivibrio sp.
GATCTTTTCGCTGCGCAGCTTGTCGCGGCGATGCACCAGCGTGACGTGGCTGGCGATGTTGGCGAGATAGAGCGCTTCTTCGACGGCCGTGTTGCCGCCGCCGATGACCGCTACCGGCTTGTTCTTGTAGAAAAAACCGTCACAAGTCGCGCAGGCCGAGACGCCGCGGCCGGAGAATTCTTCCTCGGAAGGCAGCCCGAGGTATTGTGCCGATGCGCCGGTGGCGATAATCAGCGCATCGCAGGTATAGGTGCCCGAGTCGCCAATCAGCGTGAAGGGCTTTTCGGTCAGCTTCGCGGTGTGGATATGGTCGAAGATGATCTCGGTATCGAAACGCCGGGCATGCTCCTCGAACTTTTGCATCAGCTCCGGGCCCTGGATACCTTCGGCGGCGGCTGGCCAATTGTCGACTTCGGTGGTCGTCATCAGTTGCCCGCCTTGGGCCATGCCCGTTATCAGAACCGGCTTGAGATTGGCGCGTGCCGCATAGACGGCAGCCGTGTAGCCAGCCGGGCCAGAGCCGAGAATGAGCAGCTTGCAGTGACGTACTTGCGACATGTCCGTTCCTTTCGTTGAGATTGACAGTTGATTATAGCGTGAAAGAAATTAGCGTTTTCTAATGCACTGAATGCTTTCGGCGCAGACGCCTATAATTCGACAGTTGAAGTCGACGATTCTCATGATGTAATGCGATTCGATGAAGAAGGAGGCGGGAATGCAGGGAGTCAATGACGCGATTGCCGGTCGCCCGGTTCGGGCATTGTTGCAGACGATTCCCTTGTTCGCCGGTTTCTCAGACGCGCAACTGGAACAGATTGCGCGGATTGCCGTGCTGCGCCAAGTGCCGCGCCATAAAACGATTGTGTTCGTCGGCGCGGAAACGGACTCTCTCTTCGTTATCGTTACCGGCAGCGCCAAGGTGCTGAACCGCGACGCCGATGGGCGGGAGGTGATCCTGTCGATTCTGGAAGCGGGCGAGTGCTTCGGAGAAATGGGCTTGATCGACGGTTCGCCGCGTTCAGCCGACGTAGTGACTAACGAACAAAGCGATCTGCTGATCATTTCCAAAACCGATTTCATGCGTGTTCTATCGGAAAATGCCGATCTGTGCCTGAACATCATGAAAAGCTTGGTGTTGCGTCTGCGCGAGGCTAACCACAAGATCGAAAGCCTGGCGTTGATGGATGTCTACGGCCGGGTCGCCAAGTTGCTGCTGGAGTTTTCCGAGAAAGAAAATGGCGTGCGCGTCGTCAAGCGCAAGATCACAAAACTCGACATGGCCAAGATGGTTGGTGCCTCGCGCGAGATGGTTAGCAGGGTAATGAAGGATCTCGAACAGAGCGGTTATCTCCACGTCGACGGCGGACGTGTGATTCTGCATGAGGACTGATCCGCCGCATTGCGTTGGTGGTTATGCGGGCGGATTGCGTACCAACGCAGGATGTTGCCGTCGCCGGCTATAATCGCTCTTTGTTCCCGTTGCAACGGATAGTGATGGCTGCGCAGTACAAATCCTCGTCCCGGCTTGGCCGAGCCTCCGAGCCGCCGAGTCCGCTTCCCGAAAAAATCGGCATGCTCCTGCAGGAATCGCGCTGGATTGCGCTGGTTGCCGTGGCGGCATTTCTGAGTCTGGCGCTATGGGGGTTCCATCGCGGCGATCCGGGCTGGTCACATGCGGTTGCCTCCTCGGTGCTGCACAATCCGGCTGGCCGCGGAGGCGCTTGGCTGGCCGATCTGCTGCTCTATATCTTCGGGTTGTCGGCATGGTGGTGGGTCGTGCTCATGCTGGCGATGGTGTGGTGGGGTTACCGTCGGCTGGACGGGTTCCGTCACGCCGATCGCCGCCCTTTGTACATTGCCTTGGCCGGTTTTCTTCTGGTTATCGTATCGAGCAGCGCGCTCGAAGCGCTTCGCTTCTATTCGCATGAGGCGCAACTGCCGCTGGCGCCGGGAGGCATTCTTGGCAAGGGACTGGGCGGCTTGAGTG
>QKII01000357.1 GCA_003249625.1 Propionivibrio sp.
CAGCGTCACACCAGCGCCGAGGCCCGGCAGTCCCCATCCTGGCACAGTGTCGCCGGAGGTTGTGGTGCGGGCAGTGAAAAGGAATGAGTCGAACGTGCTGCTTCCGGAAAACAACCCGGCCCACGCGTATTCAGTGTATTGCACACCGTCCGACGTAATGTAGTTGAAGTAGAAATTCAACTTGTCGCCGACATTAACGGCGAAGGTGGATGTCTGCAGATAAGATCCATTGGTTTCCTCCCCGGTCGCGCCGACGGGTAGCGTGCCGCCACCCGTTACACCGTTGGCGGTAGAAATCCATTGGTAGGAACTGAAGCCCGGGGCAAGTGTTACCACGCCATCGACGGTGGCGTTGGTCCCGCAGTCGCCCGTGCAGGCCCAGCCCGCAGGCACCGGCGCAGCGTTCGCTGCTGCTCCGGTCAATGCCAGCGTCACGACAGCGACCGCAAATCCAAATCTCGCATGACTAATTTTGTTCATTGCTGTCTCCTCAGTGCAGTTGATTCGCATGCGGAATGGGTAAAGCACAGGTCGTGCCATATGGCATAAAAAGATGTTAAATAATTAGTCTATGTGAATATGTTCGGAGTGTGAATTATTCAGCTGTAAGAAAAGTCGACACAATCAGCCAAGTGCTCGGAGAGTGATCATCCCTTGTTTTTGTGGAGCGCAAGGGACAGTCACTCCTGCCACTCGGAACTTGCATTACAGCCGGTAGTCTATTAGCAGTTGAGACAGCACGAATTTCATCGGCATCTGGCAAATACGCCAACACTGCGGAGACGACACCATGAAGGGCGACAAGAAAACGATCGAGATTCTGAACGATCTGCTGGCCGGCGAATTGGCCGCCATCGATCAATACCTGATTCACGGCGAGATGTATGCCGACATGGGCTTTCAGCGGCTTGCGGAGCACTCGTTCCACGAGTCTGACCACGAGCGCGTGCATGCGCGCGCGCTGATTCAGCGCATCCTGTTCCTCGAAGGCGTGCCTAATATGATCAAGCGGGAGCCGCTGAAGATCGGCAAGGACGTCGTTGAAATGCTGAAGGCCGATCTCGATGTCGAGTATCGCGTCGTGGGGAATCTGAAGAAGGCCATCGCTGCCTGTGAGAAATTACAGGATTACGTCTCGCGGGACATGCTGGCCATCCAGCTCGAAGATACGGAGATGGATCACGCCTATTTCCTCGAAAAACAGTTGCGCCTCGTTGAGCAGGTCGGTTTGCAGAACTACAAGCAGAGCCAGATCGACGGCGCTGCGCCGGCGGCCTGAGGAGCGAGTCATGAAAGGCGACAAGAAAGTCATCGACGCGCTGAACAAGGTGCTCAAGAATGAGCTGACGGCGATCAACCAGTATTTCCTGCACGCGCGGATGTTTCGCAATTGGGGACTGGAGAAGCTCAACGACTACCAGTACAAGCAGTCGATCCGGGTGATGAAGGAGGCGGACACGCTGATCGAGCGTGTTTTGTTCCTCGAAGGGCTGCCCAACCTGCAGAGTCTCGGCAAGCTGATGATCGGGGAGAGCCCCGCCGAGTGTCTTGCCTGCGATCTCAAGGCCGAACGCGAGGTCCATCGGCCGCAACTCGTCGAGGCGGTGGCGCTGGCCGAGGAACATCAGGACTATGTCAGTCGTGATCTGCTCGAAGACCTGCTGGAAGAATGCGAAGAGGCAATCGACTGGCTCGAAACGCAACAGAGTCTGATCGAGAGTGTCACGCTGCCCAACTATCTGCAGGCGCACATGGGGAGCGCGGGAGACTGATCCGGCGCCGGTAACAGCCCATGTACGTATGTCTCTGCAAAGCCGTTACCGAACGGCAAATCCGCGAAGCGGCAGCGCAAGGGGCGCATTCGTTGAAGGATCTGAGGCATGCCTTGGGCGTCGCCAGCGAATGTGGTAAATGCGCGGCAGAGGCAAAGCAGTGCCTGAAGCAGGCGCTGGAGGGGGAGGGGCACCAGCACCATCATTTTCACCACTCTCACCACCACCACCACCACAAAAAGGGGTGATGATGGCGAGCAGATCTCTCTGCTACTTTGCAACGGCGGCGGCGAGCGCCGCTTCGAGAATCTCCAGCCCTTCGTCGAGTACGTTCTCCGGGATCGTCAGCGGCAGCATCAGGCGCAACACGTTGCCATAGCTGCCGCAATTCAGCAGCAGCAGGCCGCGCTTGGCGGCTTCGGCCTTCAAGGCGGCGGCGATGTCGCCGGCCGGTTTTTTCGGGTCGCCGTCATGGCAGAATTCGACGGCAGTCATTGCGCCCAAGCCGCGGATGTCGGCGATGCACGGGAATTTCGAACGCAGGGCATCGATACGGGCACGGCACTTCTCACCCAGCGCGGTGGCGCGATCGGCGAGTTTTTCTTCCTCAATTACATCGAGAACGGCCAGTGCCGAGGCGACGGCGACCGGATGGCCGGCGTAGGTCGAACCGAGTCCGCCGGGAACGGCGGCGTCCATGATCTCGGCCTTGCCGATGACCGCAGACAGTGTCATGCCACCGCCGAGGCCCTTGGCCATGGTGATGACGTCCGGCTCGATCCCTGCGTGCTCGACGGCGAAGAATTTTCCGCAGCGGGCTGCCCCGGTCTGGATCTCGTCGACGATCAGGACGATGCCGTGTTCGTCGCACAGGGTGCGCAGCCGTTGCAGGAATTCCGCCGGGGCCGGGATGTAGCCGCCTTCGCCCTGGACGGGCTCGACAATGATCGCGGCGACCTTGCTGGCCTCGATATCGTTCTTGAAGATCAGCGCGAGACCGTGCATCGCATCGTCGATCGATACCCCGTGCAGCGGATCGGGGAAGGGGGCGTGATAAACCTCTGCGGGGAAGGGGCCGAAGCCCTTTTTGTACGGATCGACCTTGCCGGTGAGTGCCAGCGAGAACATCGTGCGCCCGTGGAAAGCGCCGTTGAAAGCGATGATGCCGCTGCGCCCGGTATAGGCGCGGGCGACCTTGACCGCGTTTTCAACAGCTTCGGCGCCGGTGTTCATGAAGAAGGTCTTCTTCGGCGTTTTCCCGGGTGCCAACGCATTCAGCCGCTCCGCGAGTTGCACATAGGATTCGTAGGCGACTACCTGGAAGCAGGTGTGGGTGAACAGATTGAGTTGTGCGCTCGCGGCGGCCATGACTTTCGGATGGCAGTGGCCGGTATTGACTACCGCGATGCCGGCGCAGAAATCGATCCAGCGACGTCCTTCGACGTCCCAGATCTCTGAATTTTCGGCGCGTACGGCGAATACGCCGTGTGCCTGTGCGACACCGCGCGGCAGAGCCGCCGCGCGGCGGGCCATCAGGGCGTCATTGGTTTGAGTCTTCAAATCGGTCATCGAGTTCATCGTGGAGTCTCCTGGAATGTGCGGGGGGTGAGTTCTATTGGTTGAGTCCGGCTACGCAGACGTATTTGATTTCAAGGTAGTCGTCGAGGCCGTGGAGCGAGCCTTCGCGACCGAGGCCGGACGCCTTGACGCCGCCAAACGGTGCGACTTCGGTCGAGATAAGGCCGGTGTTGACGCCAACCATGCCGTACTCGAGCGCCTCGGAGACGCGGAAGATGCGACCCACGTCACGGGCAAAGAAGTACGAGGCAAGGCCGAATTCGGTGTCGTTGGCCATGCGGACCGCTTCCTCTTCCGTCTTGAAGCGGAACAACGGCGCGACCGGCCCGAAAATTTCCTCGCGGGCGACGCGCATTTCCGTTGTCACGTCGGCAAGGATGGTCGGTTCGAAGAAGGTCTGGCCGAGTGCGTGCCGCTGTCCGCCGCAAACGATGCGTGCTCCCTTCTCACGTGCGTCGGCGATCAGCTCCTCGACCTTGTCGACAGCGCACTGGTCGATCAGCGGACCCTGCGTGATGCCTGGCTCGACGCCATTGCCGATTTTCAGCTCGGAGACGGCACGGGCCAGCTTCTCCGCGAAGGCGTCGTAGACTCCGTCCTGCACCAGCAGCCGGTTGGCGCAGACGCAGGTCTGTCCTGCGTTGCGGTATTTCGAAGCCATCGCGCCGGTGACCGCAGCGTCCAGATCGGCGTCGTCGAAGACGATGAAAGGCGCGTTGCCGCCAAGTTCCATAGACAGTTTCTTGACGGTCGGCGCGCATTGCGCGATCAACTCGGCGCCGATTTCGGTCGAGCCGGTGAAAGACAGCTTGCGCACGATCGGGTTGGCGCAGATTTCGCCGCCGATGGCCTTGGCTGATCCGGTGATGACGTTGAATACGCCTTTCGGTATGCCGGCCCGCCCTGCGAGTTCGGCTAGCGCCAGCGCCGAGAACGGTGTCTGGCTGGCAGGCTTGACGACCATCGTGCACCCGGCGGCGAGCGCGGCGCCGGCCTTGCGGGTGATCATCGCGGCTGGGAAATTCCACGGGGTGATCGCTGCGCAGACACCGACCGGTTCGCGGGTTACGAGAATGCGGCGGTCGCCCAGATTCGGCGGGATGATCTCGCCGTAGGCGCGCTTGCCCTCCTCGGCGAACCATTCGAGGTAGCTTGCGGCGTAGGCGATCTCGCCCTTGGCCTCGGCGAGCGGCTTGCCCTGCTCGGCGGTCATCAGCAGACCGAGATCGTCCTGGTTTTCGAGTAGAAGCTCGTACCAGCGGCGCAGCAGCCTTGCGCGTTCGCTGGCTGTCTTCGCTCGCCATCCAGGCAGTGCTGCGTTGGCGGCGTTGATGGCGCGTCGCGTTTCGTCGGCGCCCATTTTCGGCACGGTTCCCAGCGTTTCGCCGGTAGCGGGGTTGCGAACCGTAATTGTCTCTCCCGAGTCGGCGTTTACCCAGGTACCGTCGATCAGGCATTGCTGGCAAAAAATGCCATTGTCTTTAAAGTTGAGCATGCGGGGCTCCAGTCGGTGAATTTTGTGTGGGTTGGGCTAGGTTGGGTTAGCGTCCCTGGCCGCGCATGCGCTCGTTGCGTCGGCGCAGCCATTCCAGGGTGACCAGCATCAGCGTGGACATGACGGTGAGAATCGTCGCCACGGCGGCGATGGTCGGGCTGATGTTCTCGCGAATGCCGGCGAACATCTGGCGTGGCAACGTGCTCTGCTCCGGACCCGCGAGGAAGAGCGTGACGACAACCTCGTCGAACGAGGTGCCGAAGGCGAACAATCCGCCAGAGATCACGCCGGGCGCGACCAGCGGCAGGGTGATCTTGAAGAACGCGGTCAGCGGGTTGGCGCCGAGGCTGGCCGCGGCACGCACCAGGTTGAAGTCGAAGCCCTGCAGCGTTGCCGAAACGGTGGTGACGACGAAGGGTACGCCCAGCGCGGCATGCACCAGGATCAGGCCGAGGTAGCTGCCGGAAAGACCAGCCGGTGCGAAAACAAGGTAGGTGGCTACGCCGACGATGACCACTGGTACCACCATCGGCGAAATCAGGATCGAGGTCAGCAGCGCCTTGCCGGGGAAATCGATGCGAGTGAGACCGACTGCGGCTGGCGTGCCAAGTGCCATGGCCAGCAGGGTGGCGAACGGAGATACGATGCAGCTATTGACGAAGGCCTGCCGCCAGGCTGGCGAGGTGAAGAATTCCTCGTACCACTGCAACGAGAAGCCAGACATCGGGTACAGCAGGAACGAGTCAGCATTGAACGACAGCGGCGCGATGACCAGAATGGGCAGCATCAGGAACACCAGCACCAGGCCGCATATGATGCGGAAGGCGTAGTGCCAGATGCGTTCGAGCGGAGACGCGTAAGCGGCGATCATGTGGTTCTCCTTTAGCGGGTCTTGACAGCGTCTTGTTGGCCAACCAAGCGGGAATAGACCATGTACAGCATCAGCGTTGCGGCGAACAGGATCGCCGAGAGCGCGGCGGCCATCCCCCAGTTGATCGTCTGGTTGGTGTAGAACGCGACGAAGTAGCTGACCATCTGTTCCTTCGGGCTACCGAGGAGCGCCGGGGTAATGTAGTACCCCATGCAGATGATGAAGACGAGCAGGCAGCCGGCGCCGACACCGGGTACCGCCTGCGGGAAGTAGACTTTCCAGAAACTCTTGAAGGGCGGGCAGCCGAGCGATACGGCGGCGCGAACGTAGGCCGGCGAGATGCCTTTCATCACGCTGTACAGCGGCAGGATCATGAACGGCAGGAGGATATGCACCATGGCGATGTACACGCCGGTGCTGTTGAACACGAGTTGCAGCGGCTTCTCAATCAGGCCAACGGCGCGCAGTGCCTGATTGACCAGGCCTTCTGTCTGCAGCAAAACAAGCCAGGCCGCAACACGGACCAGGATCGAGGTCCAGAAGGGCAGCAGCACGAACATCATCAGGACATTGGCGATGCGTGCTGGCTGCGTGGCCATCATGTAGGCAAGCGGGAAGCCGAGCAGCAGGCAGCAGACGGTGACGATGGACGCCATGCCGAAAGTGCGTTTAAGAACATCGACATAGATCGCTTCGTCGTCATCGGCTCTGACGATGTTTCCTGCATCATCGTATTTGCGGTCGACCGAGGCCAATAGATAACGTGCGGTGGTGGGCGAGGCGTTGCGCCCAAGGTACTGCCAGGTGCCGACATCCGCCCAGCGTTCGTCGGCGGCGACAAGTGCTTCGCGGGCGGATTGTCCAGATTCCGGGGGCATTGCCCGGGCGGTCTTCATCATCAACGAACGGAAGCCTGGCAACTCCATGTTCAGGCGCTTGGCGGCACTGGCGAGCACCGGGGTCCCTTTTACCTTGCCGATTTCATCGGCGAATGCGGAGAATGTGGCGTCGTTCGGCAGCGATTTTCCGTCCCAGGTGCGCAACAGCGTGCTGGTGGCGGGAAAGGCCGTGACGATCTCGGGGTTGTCGACACTGCGCTTCAGCAGCGCAGCGATCGGCCAGATGAAGGTGAAGAGCAGGAAGACCACCAGCGGCATGATCAGCGCGCCGTATTTCAGCTTCTTCATCCGCTCGGCACGGTGCAGTTGTGCCTTGAGGGACAGGGTAGACGGGGGTGCCATCTCGCGCGGCAGGGTGGCTGTCGTGTGGTTCATGGCTTTGTCCTCGTTCATTGTGCAGTATCCGATCGAGCTGCTGCGGCCAGCGTGGCCGCAGCAATTTCCCGCTTTCTTACTTGGCGGCCCAGGCGTTGAAGCGCTGTTCCAGATCCTCACCGTGCTCGACCCAGAACTGGGTGTCGCTGGCGAACGCGCCCTTCATGTTCTGCGGGGCGGTCGGCAACTCGGGGATGATTGCCTTGTCGACCAAAGCGGTTCCCTTCAGGTTGGTCGGGCCGTAGGGGATTTCACTGGAGAAGACCTTCTGGTTTTCAGGCTTGCTGGCGAAGGCGATGAACTTGTAGGCCTCGTCCTTCTTCGGCGTGCCGACCGGGATGGCCCACGAGTCGAAGTCGTAGATATTGTTGGTCCACACGATTTTCAGATTGGTCTTGCCTTCCTTCTGCGCGGTGGCGATGCGTCCGTTATAGGCGGTGGTCATGACGACGTCGCCGGCGGCGAGCAGTTGCGGCGGCTGTGCGCCGGCTTCCCACCACTGAATGTTCGACTTGATCTGGTCGAGCTTTTTGAACGCGCGTTCGACGCCGGCCTTGGTCGCGAGGACCTTGTAAACTTCGTCCGGCTTGACGCCGTCGGCGACCAGTGCGAACTCCAGAGTGAACTTGGCGCCCTTGCGCATGCCTCGCTTGCC
>QKII01000169.1 GCA_003249625.1 Propionivibrio sp.
CAGTCGTATTACCGCAGCCAGTTCGTCCCGTCTAGCGCGGACAACCCGGATCAGCGAATCCAGCAGGATGTCGAGAGTTTTGTCTCCAGCACGCTCACGCTTTCGATGGGTCTGCTCGACGCGGTGGTTTCACTCTTTGCTTTTACGCTCATCCTCTGGAATCTGTCCGGTGTGCTGGAGGTTTTCGGCTGGGAGATTCCGCGTGCGATGGTTTTCTGCGTTTACCTCTACGTGATCATTGCCACGGTCTTCGCATTGAAGATCGGCCGCCCGTTGATTGAGTTGAACTTTCTCAACGAGAAACTTGGCGCCAACTTCCGTTACGCGTTGATGCGCCTTCGTGAATACGGCGAGAGCATTGCCTTCTTCCGTGGAGAGCGGGTCGAGCGTGTCGCTCTGATGCGGCGTTTCCGCGACCTGATCGCCAACGTCTGGGCGATCATTTTCCGATCGCTCAAGTTCCAGGGCTTCAACCTCGCCGTGAGCCAGGCAGCCGTCGTTTTTCCGTTCATAGTTCAGGCTCCGCGTTTGCTGAGCAAGCAGATTACCCTGGGCGACGTGATGCAGACTGCCGAGTCGTTCAGTCAGGTGCAGAGCGCCTTGTCGTTCATCCGAACGTCCTACGATAACTTTGCTGGTTATCGCGCCGTCATCAACCGTTTGGCCGGATTTGTCGACTCGATGGAAACGGCACGGCAATTGCCGAGTGCGCGGATCGAGTCCGAGGAGGCGGGATTCGCCGTTGACTCGCTGACCGTACGCAAGCCCAGCGGCGAGTTGCTGGTCGAGGATCTGACGCTTGGCTTTTCCGGGCGAGCCGCGATCCTGGTTCGTGGTAAGTCGGGTATTGGCAAGACGACGCTGTTGCGCGCCTTGGCTGGGCTGTGGCCGTATGCCGAGGGGACGATTCAGCTACCGGCAGGGAAGTCGGCGCTGTTCTTGCCGCAAAAGCCCTATTTGCCGCTCGGTACCTTGCGTTCTGCGCTGTATTATCCGGCTCCGGCGCGACACGATTCAGAGGCTATGGAAGTCTTGCGCCGCTGCCATCTTGGGCACCTCTCCAACGCGCTCGATGTTGAAGACGACTGGTCGCACCGGCTTTCGCTCGGCGAGCAACAGCGCCTGGCTATCGGGCGCGTGCTGCTCAACAGGCCGCGTATCCTGTTTCTGGACGAAGCGAGTTCGGCGATGGATGAGGGGCTGGAGCATGCGATGTACGCCCTGTTGCGCGAATCGTTGCCGGAAACGATCATGGTGAGTGTGGGGCATCGCAGTACGCTCGTCGAGTTCCACACACAGGAGCTCGAACTGCTCGGTGGCGGAGGCTGGCAGCTGCGCGAACTTGCTGTGCCCGTCGCCGTCTGAACGACTGACACCGACAACCAGGCTATTTCAGGAGCATCAGGATGTATCCACTTCCGCCCGTAACCCAGGCGCTAATCATCGCCAACGTCGCCGTTTTTCTTCTCGATTCGCTTGTGGGGCGGTCCATCAGCATGTTCTTTGCCCTGTGGCCAATCGGCCCGCACTTCATGCCCTGGCAAATCGTCACCTACGCTTTTTTGCACGGCGGACTGGCGCACTTGCTTTTCAACATGTACGGACTGTACATGTTCGGCGGCGATGTCGAGCGCGTGTGGGGCGCGCGTCGGTATCTGACTTTCTATTTCGTTTGCGCCATCGCGGCGGCAATCGCGCAGCTTCTGGTGTCGACGCTCTCCGGTGCGTACTACCCCACCGTCGGCGCATCTGGCGCGCTGTTCGGGCTGCTGCTCGCCTTCGCCCGTTGCTTCCCGTATCGCACGGTGATGCCGCTGTTTCCGCCGATACCGATGCGTGCGCCGGTCTTCGTCATGGTGTTTGGCGCGCTCGAACTGCTGCTCGGCGTGAGCGGGACGCAATCCGGTGTTGCGCATTTCGCCCATCTCGGTGGGTTGGCAGGCGGTTATCTGTACCTGCGTTTTAATCGGCGCGGGTGACAGATAGCGTGGCTCAGGTCGCCAGTTTCCGCCCGAGTTGGCTCTCAACCGAGGCGATCTTCGACTTCATCCGGCTTTCCGATCCGGCACGGTAGTCGATCTTGATCTGCGTGTTGATGCGCGGGCAATCGTCCTTCAGGGCCTCGAAACAGTCTGTTACCACGCCCATGACCTGATTCCACTCACCTTCGATGATTGTGCTCATCGGGGTGAGCTGATAGGTCAGGCCGCTCCTGTCAATGATGTCGAGAATGCGGGCGACGTAGCGGCTCTTGCTTTCGCCCTCGCTGGTTGGAAACATCGTGAATTCGAGCATTACCATGATGAAATCCCCTGTGGCTGGCGATGTTTAAGTTTGGAAGACGGAATTTTCTCACGGACGATGACGTGGATTGAACGGTTGCTCCGGAAAACTTTCGCTCGTCGGGAGATTCGGACGGCCAGATGCTCGGCTTTCAGGGATACTATCGATTGCCGTGCTTTTCGGACTGGGTGTGCCGGCCGCCGCGATCGAAAACTGTAACGACGGTGAGGAGGAGCGATGCCTGTCAGTGATCTGCCATACGTTGGGGTGGAACAGCTTGAGATCGGCATGTATGTATATATCGACCTGAAGTGGTTCCAGCATCCGTTCGCCTTCAATAATTTCAAGATCAAGGACGAGGAGCAGATCGCGACGATCCGCGGACTCGGTCTCAAGAAGGTTCGTTTCGATCAGGCGCGTAGCGACAGCAAACCGAAGCCGCGCGACGCGGAAACGCCGGTGAATGCGCTTGCCTCGGAAACGCCGGTGTTGAAGGAGCATCCGGCGCTGGCCGCCAAGCGGGCGCTGATTGAGAAGATCAAGATGCAGCGGGAGGCGGCGGCACGCATTGAGCACGCCTTTGTGGATACGGCAAAGACCATCCGCGATGTCGAAAAAAATCTGCTGAGTGATCCGGAAAAGACCGTTGCCCAGGCTTCCAAGCTGGTCGGGCAGATTGCCGATTCGATCCTGTCGGCGCCCGAACTGGCGATTCATGTCATGGGCGACAAGCTCGGCGGAGAGGAAATGTATTTTCATTCCCTGAACGTGACGATGCTTTCGCTGATGGTCGCGCGGGAGATTCGCCTGCCGCAGGAAGCGGTGCAGCCGCTGGGCATGGGCGCGTTGTTTCACGATGTCGGGCGGCGGGAGATTCCAGACAAGATCCTGATGAAAATGGAGCCGCTAACCCAGACGGAGCAGAATCTTTACGAGATGCATTGCCAATACGGCATTGATATCGGACGCAAGCTTGGCTTCTTGCCGCCGGTGCTGTCGATCATTGGGGAACACCATGAACTCTATGACGGCAGCGGCTATCCGAAAATGCTTAAGGGCGAGGCGATCAGCCTGCTGGCGCGTATCGTGGCGATCGCCAACTACTACGACAAACTGTGCAATCCGGCAAACATCCTCAATGCGCTGACGCCGCACGAGGCGCTGGCGAACATGTTCGCCAAGTTGCGTACAAAATTCGACTCCAGGCTTCTGCAGGTCTTTGTCCGCTGCCTGGGCGTGTACCCGCCAGGAACCGTCGTTCAGCTCTCTAACGGTGTTCTCGGGATGGTAGCCACGATCAATACCGCCAAACCGATGAAGCCGACCGTGGTCGTCTACGACCCGGAAATTCCCAAGGAAGAGGCGTTGCTGGTTGATCTGGAGACCGAAGCGGAGGCCAACATCGCCAAAGCGCTGCGGCCCGGCCAGCTGCCGCGGGAGATCTACACGTACCTTAATCCGCGCAAGCAAGTTAGCTACTACTTCGACGCCAGCGCGTCGAACAAGGATCCGGTCAAGCCATGAGCGCCGGAAAAAACAGCGACGGCCTCGACCGCCTGCTGCTCGACAACACCGAGCAAATGATCTTCCTCGTCGAGCCGGAGAGTCTGCGCATCGTCGAGGCAAACCGAACTGCCGCGCAGACGTTGGGCTACGACCCCGAACGTCTGCTGGAAATGAGCATTCTCGACATCGAGAGCGCGCTGCAGGACATCTTCTACTGGGAAGAGGTTCGGAACGGGCAGCTTGCCGCCATCGAGTCGCAGGAAGCGCTCTACCTCTGTGCCGACGGCTCGATGCGCGCCGCGGCAAAGACGATCCGCCTGGTCGAGCAGGGTGGCAAGCGGTGGCTGATGGTACAGGCGCGCGAGATTGTCGACGAACTGCGCATCGAAGATACCCTGGCGCGGACCACCTCGCAATTACGCGCAACGCTTGAATCGACCGGCAACGGCATTCTGGTCATCGACTGGCAGGGAAATATCGCCAGCATGAACCGGCTGTTCAGCGCAATGTGGCAGGTTCCGGAAGATTTGCTGCTGAGTCAGCGCGACGAGGAGATTCTCGAATTCGTTGCGGCGTCGGTGGTCGAAGCCGACTGCATTCGGCAGCGTTTGCACGAGATCGTCGCGAGCACCGAGACCGACGACATCCTGCATCTGGTTGACGGCCGGGTATTCCAGTGCAAATCGCTGCCGCAATACCTCGAGGAGCGGATCATCGGTCGTGTCTTCGGTTTCAACGACATTACCGAGCGTATTCGTATCGAGCAGGATCTTATCGCTGCGCGCGAGCGGGCCGAACTGGCCAATCAGGCCAAGGCGGATTTCCTGGCGATGATGTCGCACGAAATCCGTACACCGATGAATGGGGTTATCGGGATGACCGGTCTGCTGCTCGATACGCCGCTTGTGCCGGAGCAGAAACGTTACCTCGATATCATCCGTTCAAGTTCCGAAGCGCTGCTGGCGATCATCAACGACATCCTTGATTTTTCCAAGATCGAGGCGCGGAGGCTGACGCTTGAATCGATCGATTTCAGTCTCTGGGACCTGCTGGAAGATCTGGCTGACCTGTATGCGTTGCGCGCGGCGGAGAAAGGCTTGGAGTACGTCTGGAGTGCCGGTTCCGATGTGCCGGAACGGCTGTCTGGTGATTCTGGACGGATTCGACAGGTGCTGACCAATATCGTCGGCAATTCAATCAAATTTACCCACGCCGGCTCGATCTCGCTGAACCTCAGCCGACAGCCCGACCGGAACGGGCGCGTCGTTCTGCAATTCGAGGTGGCCGATACCGGTATCGGAATTACGGAAGACAACCTCGGCAAGATCTTTGTGCCGTTCGAACAGGGCGATTCGACGACGACGCGCAAGTATGGCGGGACCGGGCTGGGGTTGGCGATTTCCCGGCAACTTGTCGAACTCATGGACGGTGAAATGTTGGTGTCCAGTCAGGCAGGGCGCGGCACGGTGTTCAGTTTTACTATCGCCTTGGAAAAACCCGCTGCGGAACAGCCGTCGGAATCTGTGGTGATTCCGGCTGAGTGGCAGGGACGGCGAGTGCTTGTGGTCGAGGGAAATGCCATCTTGCTGGCCGGACAGGTATCACTGCTGCATCACTGGGGGCTGGACGCCGAAGGCGCGCTCGATGCGGAGAGTGCGTCCGCACATATTGCGTCGGCGATTGCGGAGGCGCGCCCGTTCCGATGTGTCCTGGTCGCCGAGTCGCTATTGCTGAATGACGTAACGGGGCAACCGCTGCTTCCTCTGGAAGCGATGAAAATCTCTGGAGGAACGCTGGTGCGCTGTCTTCCGGTAGGAATCCGGAGCGAAGCACGCCCCCTCGAAGGCGTCAGCGCGTTGGTACTGCACAAGCCGCTTCGTCGTTTGGCACTGCGGAAAACACTGATCGAGGCCTTTTGCGACGTCGCACACGTTACGCCTGCAACGGAGACGGTGGTCATACCCGCTGAGGCTGCTGTCGAGGATGCGGCATGTAGGCGCGACAAGTCTCTACTGGTGGTGGAAGATAACGCGATCAACATGACGGTGATGCGCGGAGTGTTGGGCAAGCTTGGCTACACGCAAATCGACAAGGCCCGCGATGGTGTCGAGGCCGTCGACATGGCAGCACGTGCTACTTACGACCTTATCCTGATGGATTGTCAGATGCCACGTATGGACGGCTACGAGGCAACGCGGCAACTGCGCAGCCTCGGGGTGCGCAGTCCGATAGTCGCGATGACCGCGCATGCGTTGAGTGGCGACCGCAAAAAATGCCTTGATGCAGGAATGGATGACTATCTGACCAAACCGGTGGTGGTCGGCGCACTGAAAACGTGCCTTGAGCGCTGGCTCTGCTCCGATCCGGAGGAAGCATAGTCCTCGTCGAGGCGGTCCACAGGTAATCAGGGCCTCGTGTCGCTTTGGGTACGAGGCACTTGCTATTCCTGTGGCAGCTTTGCAAGCGTTTCGGCTTCGCTGCGAAGTCCGACGGATGCGGCTTGACGCAGGAAGTCTTGTACCTGTGTGGGTATGGCCTCGCTGAAGGCCTTGCAGGTGCGTCCTTCGTCACCGAGTTTCAGCAGCGAAGCCCTGAATTTCTCGCCGGGCATCCAGTCGCGTGACCAGGTCAGAGTCTCTGCGCCGATACTGCCGGCGTGACTGCTACTGCCAATCAGTTCAAAGCCGGCCAGGAATTCGAGGTCTTCTCCGCTGAGGCGGCATTCTTCTTCGGCCTGGGCGATGATTTCACTTTCGCTGGCGAGGTTTACCGTCCAGGAGACAGGTTCTGATGTGCCGATCAGCAGATAGTAGCGCCTAGTCATTTTTCCCTCCAGGTGTCAGCGACGGAGTTTTGCGAATGCGGCGGCCATCGCGCCTTGCGTCTCGGGTTGTCGCGCTTGCTGCTGTTTGGCCTTGTTGCTCAGCGGCATGTTGCCTTTTTTCATTCCGGCGGGCGCCGCATCGTCGGTGAGGCGCATGGTCAGGGCGATGCGCTGGCGGGCCAGGTCGACCTCTAGCACCTTGACGCGGACCACGTCGCCAGCCTTGACGACTTCGCGGGGGTCCTTGACGAACTTGTTGGATAGCGCGGAGATGTGCACCAGACCGTCCTGATGCACGCCGATATCGACGAAGGCGCCGAAGTTCGCGACGTTGGTGACGACACCTTCGAGGATCATCCCCTGTTGCAGATCCTTCACTTCCTCGACGCCGTCCTTGAATACGGCGGTCTTGAACTCGGGACGCGGGTCGCGGCCGGGCTTCTCCAGTTCCTTGAGGATGTCCTGGACAGTGGGCAGGCCGAATTTGTCGTCGGTGTATTTGCTGGGCTGAAGCGACTTGACGAGTCGCGAGTCGCCGATGACGTCCTTGATGCCCTTCTTGATGTCGGCGAGGATGCGCTCGACCAGCGGGTAGGCTTCCGGGTGAACGGCCGAGGCGTCAAGCGGGTTGTCGCCGCCGGTGATACGCAGGAAGCCGGCGGCCTGCTCGAAGGTCTTTTCACCGAGGCGCGGCACGTCGAGCAGCGCCTTGCGATTGGCGAAGGCGCCGTTCTTGTCGCGGTAGCTGACGATGTTGGCGGCGAGCGTGCTGTTGAGGCCGGAAACGCGGGTGAGCAGCGGCGCGGAGGCGGTATTCACGTCGACGCCGACGGCGTTCACGCAGTCCTCGACGACGCCGTCGAGCGCACGGGCCAGCTTGGTCTGGCTGACGTCGTGCTGGTACTGACCGACGCCGATCGACTTCGGGTCGATCTTTACCAGTTCGGCGAGCGGATCCTGCAGGCGGCGGGCGATCGACACGGCGCCGCGCAGGCTGACATCCAGTTCCGGGAATTCGCGCGCGGCGTA
>QKII01000322.1 GCA_003249625.1 Propionivibrio sp.
ATCTTCGAGGCAGGCGAGTTTTTGAACCCGGCGAACGTGATCCTCAGTTGCATTGAATTGCGCATCAAGAAAAGCGTGAACCAAATCACGAGCCAGCCAGGAGCCAACGATTTTTGCCCCGATGCACATGACGTTAACATTGTCATGCTCGACTGACTGGTGCGCGGAATGGATGTCATGGCATACGGAGGCGCGAATTCCCTTTACTTTATTGGTGGCGATTGCGGCCCCAACACCGGTACCACACACCATCACCCCGCGAAAAGCACGCCCACCCACGATTTCCTTGCACAAAGCACGTCCGACATCCGGAAAGTCGACAGGCTGGTCATCGTAGGAGCCGACATCAAATACATCAAAGCCCTTGTCTTTGATTGCTTCGATGATCTCCCCCTTAAGTGGAAATCCCGCGTGGTCCGAACCAATTACGATGGTCTTGTTCATGGTGCTCATTGCTCTCCGGTAGTCAGATTAATCTGCTTCGCCAGCTCGCTCCTTTGGGGGAGGGCTACCGATTTCAATAATTTGGACGAGTTAGCCAGCCGATCGATCGGTACAAGGCCTGGGGTCCTTTACCCAGCAACTGGGTAATTTTTCTATCTCAGATCCGCAACGGATCCTCGTTCAACAAGTTCCGGGTTGAAGATATATCGATCCACCTTCTCTTCTGGATGGTTCAATCGGTGAACAACTCGTGCGACCATTTTTCCTGCCATTTCGCGCATCGGTGGGCGCACGGAGGTGATGCCCGGTGGTATGAAAGCGGTGATGGGTAGATCGTCCATGCCGACGACCGAGATGTCGTCCGGAACGCGTAAGCCGAAGTTCTGAAAGCCGAGAATCAGTCCTGTAGCCAGCATGTCGTTCAGCGCGACAACTCCGGTGGGGCGTTGTTTCCGCTCGACGATTTGTGCAGCGATGATTCGCCCTAATTGGAGCATCTCATCGTCGCCATAACTCGTCGTGGCCTTGCCTTCGATGATCTCCGCCGATTCGGCAAGGCCTGCTTTAGCCGCTGCTGCTAAAAAACCTTCTATTTTGTCCGTACGGCTCACGCTTTTTCCCGAGGCGGTGGCGAACGCCAAGCGCCGATGGCCACGCTCAATAAGATGATTCGCGGCCAGCGTAATTGCCTTCGTGTGATCAATGGAAACGTAATCAACGTTCAATGTGCTTCCAGGCAACGGTCGTTGGTCGTGGCACACGGCGACGAGTCCACGCTTGATCGAGTCGCGAAAATGACTTTGCTGTAGCAAAGGCGAGACAATGATGACGCCCCGTATGCCATGTGACCAAAGATCCAGAAGAAACGACATTTCCTGTTGAGGATCACGGTCAGTATTTCCGACAAGAATGCGATAGCCAAATTGGCTTTGCGCGGCAATCTCGACTTCCCTGGCGAGCAGGCCCCAAGTGGGTGCGGCCACCGAGGGAACCAACAGGCCAATCAGCGGGGTGTGCCCGGTTTTCAGAAAACGGGCGGCGCGGTTGGGCTGATAGCCGAGGTCTGCAATGGCGTCCTGAACACGGCGAAGGATTTCCGCGTTGACCGTTTGCGTCCGCCCGTTAACGACGTTGGAAACGGTACTGACGGAAACACCCGCGCGCTCTGCGACATCTCGTAAACGAACCATGGTCTTCTATTGAGTTTGAGGTGCTGGCTGGACAGACATCGCTGCCATCTGCCCAGCCGAGGCTAAGGTACTTACTTGATCTGCTGAATACGAGCGATATAGTCCTTCCAGTTCGGGAAGTCCTGAGCAAGCTTGACGTTGACGGCTTCCCTGAAGGCCTTGTTGTTCAAGCCGCTGCTTTCGTCGATAAATTTTACGCCCTTGGCCTCGATCTTGGCGCGAGCCTCCTTCTCATCACCCACCGCCCACTGCAAGCTCCGGTTAGCCATTTCGACCATGGCGTCATCGATCAGCGCACGATTTTTGTCGGACAAGGATTTCCATACCTTTTCAT
>QKII01000136.1 GCA_003249625.1 Propionivibrio sp.
GGCAGGCGTTTCGTTCCGCGAGGCGCCGTTCGGCACGGAGCTCGATCTGGCCATTGCACTAGAACCTGCCGGAATGACGACCGGTACGGTGCTGGAACGCGATCGCGCGGTCTGGGTGACCTCAGCCCGACATCAAACTCACTCTGTTTCCCCAGTGCCGCTCGCTGTGCTGCCCGAAGGCAGCCTCTTGCGAAAATGGGCTATCGAAAGCCTGGAACATCACGGCAAGCCGTGGCGGATCGCCTACATCAGCGCGAATGCCTCGGCCATGGTGTCGGCCATCGAGGCGGGCCTGGCAGTCGGCGTGGTGCGCTCGAGCAGCCTGACCGAGGGATTGCGTGAACTGCTCCCCGAAGAAGGATTTCCGACCCTGCCGGTCTTCGACATCACGCTCACCGACGCCGGACCGGGACTCTGCCGGGTCGCCGTGGCGCTGCGCGATTTTCTCAGACAGAAGCTGGCATGGAACGGCGAGGCACACAGTATCGCCTTGTCACCCTGACTTTCCAGCCAGCATCGCCTTCATCGCCGCCAACCTCGCCGCACCTGTAGCCTTGTCAGGTGGCGCATCACTCTTGCCGCCGGAAAAGCGCAGGTCATCCTTGCCCATCTCGGTAATGAAGCGCGACGGTTCGCAGGGGATCAGTTCGCGCCCTTGTTTGCGCCTCTCGGCGTAGCTGATGTGCAGCGAGCGCTGCGCGCGGGTTATGCCGACGTACATCAGCCGGCGTTCTTCCTCGATCTTTACCGGGTCAAGCGATTCGCGGTGCGGCAGCACACCTTCCTCGACGCCGATCAGGAACACATGCTTGAATTCCAGCCCCTTCGAGGCGTGCAGCGTCGATAGCTGCACGGCGTCGGGCTGATTGCCGTCGTCCTGCTTTTCCAGCATGTTGATCAGGGCAATCATCTGGATCATTTCAAGCAGCGTCTTGCCGTCCTCTTCGCTTTTCTTCGTCAGCCAGTTGGCGAGTTCCTGCACGTTATCCCAGCGCGTCTGCGCGACGCGTCGTTCCTCCTCGCCGTACAGCCAGGATTCGTAGCCGATCGCCGCGAGCAGGTCGCCGATCACCTGCCCGGCCGGTTCCTTGGCCGCGCGATACTCGAAGCGGTTGATGAACTGGCAGAACTCGAGTAGCGGCCCGAGTTGGCGCGGCTGCACGCGGTGGGCGAAGCCTTCCTCGAAGGCGGCGGCGAACAGCGACAGGTGCCGCTCGCCGGCGTATTTTCCGAGCGCTTCCAGCGTCGAGCCGCCGACGCCGCGCTTGGGCGTGGTGACGGCGCGGATGAATGCCGGATCGTCGTCGCTGTTGGCCAGCAGCCGCAGGTACGACGTAATGTCCTTGATCTCGGCCTTGTCAAAGAACGACTGCCCGCCCGAGAGCAGGTAGGGCACGCGGTTGTCGCGCAGGTGCTGCTCAAGCGCCCGCGCCTGAAAGTTGCCGCGGTAGAGGATTGCGTAGTCGGAAAACTTGGTACGGTGCTCGAACTTGTGCGCCTGCAGCTTCATTACCACCTGCTCGGCTTCCTTCTCGTTGTCCTTGCACGCCGTGACGCTGATCGGGTCGCCCTGGCCGAGATCGGACCATAGCTTCTTGTCGAACAGCTTTTCGTTGTGCGCGATCAGCGTGTTCGCCGCCTTGAGGATGCGTACCGTCGAGCGGTAGTTCTGTTCGAGCTTGATCAGCTTGAGCTGCGGGTAATCGCGCGGCAGGCCCCGCAGGTTTTCGATGTCGGCGCCACGCCAGCCGTAGATCGCCTGGTCGTCGTCCCCCACCGCGGTGAATGCCGCACGCGGCCCGGCCAGCAGCTTGAGCAGGTGATACTGGCAGGCGTTGGTGTCCTGGTATTCGTCAACCAGCAGGTAGCGCAGACGATTCTGCCACTTGTCGAGCACCTTCGGCTGCGTGCGGAACAGTTCGACGGGCAACGAAATCAGATCGTCAAAATCGACGGCCTGGTAGGCCTTGAGCGTCGCCGCGTAGCTGACGTAGGCCTGCGCCGCCAGCTTTTCGGTGTCGTTCTGCGCGTCCTTCAGCGCCTGATCCGGCGAGATCAGCGCATTCTTCCAGTTGGAAATCAGCGACTGCAGGCGGCGAATCGTCGCCTTGTCGACGCTGCCCGAGAGGTCGGAAATGATGCCGAAGCAGTCGGTCGAATCGAAGATCGAGAACTGCGGCTTGTAGCCGAGCACCTTGGCCTCCTCGCGCAGAATGCGCACGCCGAGCGAGTGGAAGGTGGAGATGGTCAGCCCGGCCGGCTTCGTCGAGAGCAGCGAGGCGACCCGCTCCTGCATTTCGCGCGCAGCCTTGTTGGTGAAGGTGATCGCGGCGATATTGCCTGGATTGAAGCCGCAGTCGTTGATCAGGTAGGCGATCTTCTGGGTAATCACGCGCGTCTTGCCGGAACCTGCACCGGCGAGGACCAGCAGAGGACCGTCGAGGTAGCGGATAGCTTCGCGTTGGGGAGGATTCAGTAAGGCAGACATCTTGGAGATACAGGATCGACAACGAATGGAATACAGTGCCAGCCGGACCGAAACGTCCAGCCAGCACGAGAATTGAACATCACAGGTAACGCAGGGCGAGCGATACCAGCAGGAGCAGCGCGATCAGCCCGAGCAGACGGTTCTGGCGCCGCTGCGTGGTGGCAAGTTCGTCAAGAATCGGTGCCAGTTCGGCCGATTTTTCACGCTTCAGCGCCCGATGTACGAGGCGCGGCAACTGCGGCAGGGTGCGCGCCCAGTTCGGCGCCTCGTCCTTCATTCCGCGCAACATCCCGCGCCAACCGATCTGCTCGCTCATCCAGCGTTCGAGGAAGGGTTTGGCGGTCTTCCATAGATCGAGATTCGGATCGAGCTGGCGGCCGAGTCCTTCGACGTTGAGCAGGGTCTTCTGCAGCATGACGAGCTGCGGCTGGATCTCGACGTTGAAGCGGCGGGATGTCTGGAACAGGCGCAACAGCACCCGGCCGAAGGAAATCTCGTGCAGTGGCCGGTCGAAGATCGGCTCGCACACGGCGCGAATCGCCGCCTCGAAGTCGTCGATCCGTGTATCTGCCGGCGCCCAGCCTGCCTCGACGTGAGCCGTCGCCACGCCCCGGTAATCGCGCCGGAAGAAGGCCAGGAAATTCTGCGCCAGGTAGTTCTTGTCGACTTCAGTCAGTGTGCCAACGATGCCGAAGTCCAGCGCGATGTACTTGCCCCGGTTCTCCCCGTCAAGCGCGACGAAGATGTTGCCAGGGTGCATGTCGGCGTGGAAGAAACCGTCGCGGAAAACCTGCGTGAAGAAAATTTCCACACCGGCTTTCGACAGCTCGGTCAGGTCGATGCCCGCACCGATCAAGGCCTTGGTATGGCTGATCGGGATGCCGTGCATCCGGTCCATGACCATCACCGTTGTCGTGCAGAAATCCCAATAAACCTCGGGCACGAGCAACAGCTTCGATTCCTGGAAGTTCCGCCGCAGCTGCGAGGCGTTGGCCGCCTCGCGCATCAAGTCGAGTTCGTCGTACAAATATTTGGCGAACTCGGCGACGACCTCGCGCGGCTTCAGGCGCCGGCCGTCGCTCCAGAAGCGTTCGAGCACGCCCGCCAACGTCTCCAGCAAGGCGATGTCATGGGCGATGATTCCTTCCATGCCCGGACGCAGGATCTTGACCGCCACCTCGTGGCCGCCGTCCTCGGGACGCAGGCGAGCGAAGTGGACCTGTGCCACCGACGCACTGGCCACCGGTGTCTCGTCGAACTCTGCGAACACCTCGCTGGCCGGTTTTCCGTAGGCTGCTTCGATCTGCGAGTGCACCAGTTCTACCGGAAAAGGTGGCACCCGGTCCTGCAGCTTGGCCAGCTCATCGGCGATGTCGCGCGGCAGCAGATCGCGGCGGGTCGACAGCACCTGCCCGAACTTGACAAAGATCGGCCCCAGTTCCTCCAGAAAACGACGCAAACGTACGGCGTCCGGTTCTCCGTTGCGCCGCCAGAAATGCAGGGCGCGGCAAAACGCCGCGAGGCGGCCGCTCGGCTCATGTTCGACGATCATTTCGTCGATACCATGGCGACGGGCAACGCTGAAGATCTTGGCGAGACGGAAAAGACGCATGAAAAACGGCCCGGGACGCAAAGGCTAGAGTTTATCCCGAATCGCCAGCTTACCTGTGGCCGATGCGACATTGCGCCGCAACTGATCCTCTATTACCCTTCGCGCCCTCACCAAGGAAAAGAAGATGAGCAAGGAAACACGACATACACCATTCGAGGACTTTCTGGCCCTGCTGACGGGAACCCTGCTGGTGGCCTTGGCGGTCAACTTCTTCCGCTATTCCGGCCTGTTGACCGGCGGCACGCCGGGGCTGACCTTCCTCGCACACTACGCCAGCGGCTGGTCCTACGGCCTGCTCTACTTCCTGCTGAACATTCCGTTCTATTTCCTGGGCCTGCGCGCACTCGGGAAAGCCTTCACGCTCAAGACCTTCGGTGCCGTTCTCATGCTCTCGGTGTTCAGCGAGATGCTGCCACGCTGGTTCGCCATCGCTTCCATCGCCCCCATCTTTTCGGCGACATTGGCCGGACTGCTTGCCGGTGCCGGCATGCTGATCCTGATGCGTCATCAGTCCAGCCTCGGCGGCATCGGGATCCTCGCGATCTTCATGCAGAAGCGGCACGGCTGGAGCGCCGGGAAACTGCTGATGGCGACCGACATTGCCATCGTCTGCGCCGCCTTCGTCATTACCGATCCGCGACGTACCGCCCTGTCGGTTCTCGGCGCCCTGGTGATGAACCTGGTGCTAATCGTCAACCACCGGCCGGGACGCTACTTCGGGCAGTAAAGGAATCGCCGAAATCATCTGGATTCCGGCCTCCGCCGGAAAGACCGATCTTCAATAAATCAGCGCACGTATTTCGCCACGATTTGCTCAAGCTCGCCGGATTCCTGCAGCTTCTGCACACCGGCGTTCAGGCTGGCGATCATGGTTTCGCCCGCCGCATTGCCCTTGCGCACGATCACGTACAAGGCGGCGGCGCTGTCTGCTTTCTCGACGGTATCGAACTCGCCCGCCTTGCCGGGAAATATTTTCTTGATCAGCGCCCGTCCGGCCAACTCGTCGGTGATGAAACCGTCGATCCGCTCTGCATCGAGCTTCTTCACGTTCTGCTCGTCACGCTTCACGAGTTGCAGCTTGATTCCGGCTTTCTTGAAGCCGTCGACGTACCAGTAGCCGATAACGCCCCCCATCCGGTAGGGCGCAAGGTCGCTGTAGCTTGCCCATTCCAGATCCTTTTTCAGCTTGCCGCCCTTGCGGAAAAAGATGACGTTCTTCGCCTCGATGACGGGTTCCGAGTAGAGAAATTTTTCTTCCCGTTCCGCGGTCTTGAACCACGGCATCGTTCCCGTCGCTTCGCCCGACTCGGCCATTGACATCGCCCGAGCCCACGGTGCGGCAACGAAAGTGACGGTATGGCCTTCGGCCTTGAGCGCTGCCGCGACGATTTCGGTGACGACGCCGCTCACGTTCTTTCCGTCGACGATCGTGTAGGGCACATAGTCATCGGTCGTAATCGTGAAGTTGTCGGCAAGTGCGCCGGTGGAAGACAGGGCGAATCCGGCAACGATCGCCGCAAGAACTGATTTCATCGCGATTCCCTTTCACATCCCGCTTTGTTGCGCTCGTGTCATCCGCTCAGACCTTGAAGCCGCCGACCACGCCGCGGATTTCACTGACCAGCGACTTGACCGTACGCGCCGCTTCACCCGTGTCGTTCATCGTCGCACTCGACTCGTCGGACAACTGGGCGATGGCTTCGACACGCTTGGCCAACTCTGTGCTGGCGGAAGTTTGTTCCGAGATTGCCAGTGAAATGTCGTTGACCGAAACAACCACCTGGTCCGACGAAGCCTTAAGCTGCTCGATTACCGAGCCGGCTTCGTCTGCACGCACCAGGCCGCTCCCGACGGCCTCGACACCGCTGTGCATCTGCTCGACCGACTGGCGGATACTTTCCTGGACGACGCCAATGATGTTACTGATCTCGCCGGTCGACTTGGTCGTCCTTTCGGCAAGCTTGCGCACTTCATCGGCAACGACGGCAAAACCGCGTCCTGCCTCGCCAGCACGTGCCGCCTCGATCGCCGCGTTGAGGGCCAGGAGGTTGGTCTGGTCGGCAATGTCCTTGATGACGTTCACCACCGAGTTGATCTTTTCAGACTCTTTGCCGAGTGCTTCGATCGCGGACGACGAACGATTCACCGAATCCGAAATCCGGCGCATCTCGACGAGCAATTCCTTGACAGCCTGATTGCCCCCGTTGGCCAGACTGCCACTCTCCTGGGCGAGGGTGCTCACAGCACCGCTCTGGTCGGCAACATGCGTGATGCCGACGGTCATCTGCTCCATGGCCGCAGCCATCGAAGAGATGATCTCGCTTTGTTCCGCCGCACGCGCAACAGACTCCTCGACGCCGACCGACATGGTCTCCTCTGCCTGGCCGAGTCCGTTGGCACCGGTAACCACCTTGCCGACGATGCCTTGCAGTTGCTCGACGAACGTATTGAACCAGTATGCCACTTCGCCGATCTCGTCACGCGACTTCACGACCAGGCGCCTCGTGAGATCCGCTTCGCCGCTCGCGATCTGGCGCAGCGCGTCGGTAATGCGCCCAAGCGGCCGGAAGACCAACCCCCGCAGACTGGTGGCAAGCACGGCCATCAGGATGACGTTCAGCGCGACCAGCTGGATGATGATCTTGGTCAGGAGCCCGCTCAACGCCTTGTCGCGGCGTGCCGGCGACAAGGCGAATTCGGCCTCGCCCATCGGCTTCATCGTGCCGCTGTCGTTATACTCCATCGCCAACGTCTGACTCATGCCGGGCAGCTTGACGCCATCGCCGGCCGGCTTGATCTGCCCGCCGGCATCGCGCACACGGCCAGAGACGACCTTGCCCTTGACGCGTACCAGAATGCCCGTGATGTCCACGCCAACCATTTCGGCCTCGATGACCTTGTCGATCTGGCCTTCATCGAAGTTCCACAGGAGTTCCGGCACGTTGATCTTCAACCGGGCACTCAACGCTGCAGCTTGTTCGGTCAACTGCGTATCGAGATCGCTTTTCGCGGTGAAGTAATTGATTCCACCAGAAATCAGGAGGATCAGGGTGACGATGCCGATGAACACCGCGTTGAGCCGCGCGCTAATGCTTTTCATGCCGTTCCTTCCTTATGTTTAAGGAGATGATGCCGCAGGCATCCGGGCTCACCTGCTTTCAACAAGATAGCCAACAGCCTGACCAAGAACAAGCTTTCCGCCATGCATCGCTCACTTCCGCAATACGGCAGAGCCACCTCGATCATACCAAGTGGCCGCTAGATTCTGGTTGCAGAAAAGAGTGTGGTCAAGGCTTCTCGCGTGCCATCCCTCACCAATCCGAACACGAGCCATGAAAAACGGCTACCCCCTTTCGAAGGCAGCCGCTGTGCTCTGGACAATCTCGATTACATCCCCAGATACGCTTTCTTCACCTCTTCGTTGCTGAGCAGATTCTCGGCCTTGTCTTCCAGCGTGATCGCGCCGTTCTCCATCACGTAGCCAC
>QKII01000007.1 GCA_003249625.1 Propionivibrio sp.
GATCTTCTTTCCGCTCGTGCCGAGCAGCTTGCGGAGCAGCTTCTGCCTTTTCTGGCGCTTCTTTTCGCTGGTTTCGTTCAGCTTTTGGGTCAGGGTGCGCGCGCGTCGTCGTAGCCTGCGCAGCACCTTGTCAGCGGGATCGTAATCCTCGCCGGCAAGCATCTTTTCCATTTCCGTCATTGGAATGTTCCTCCGATAGACTGAGCAACTCACGGCGCAATGCTGCCCGATGGCAGTGGCTTGGTCCAGTGCGAATATTGGGCAACAAAAAAAACGCCGCGCAAAGGGCGCGTGCGGAATTCTCTATGGGCTGAAACAAAAGCTGGAGCGGGTTAAGGCCCAAATCATCCTTGAATGCCTTATGTCCCAATTGCCTGGCTGAGTCGTTCTTTATATGCGTGTGGGGCGAAGTCGACCTCGGCGGCTCGGACTTAACGACCTCCACCACCATTGCCGCCGCCAGCGTTGCCGCCGCCAGCGCCGGAACTTCCTCCTCCACCGGTTGTGCTAGCCGCGTTTGCGCCCTTCGCGGAGCCGCTTGTGGTCTGCTGCCGAGTATGTGTTCGCGTACGGGTCCGAACTTCTTGGCCCTTGGTTTGCAGCTGGTCTCTGGTTTGCAGCTGGTCTCTGGTTTGCAGTTGGTCTGCAGATATGACCATTGTGCTGGTTGTCATTAGCACGACAGCCATAAGCGCCTTGAGAAAATCGTTTTGGTTCATCGTTCTCTCCGGTAACTCCGTCGAATGATGGCAATCTTTCCCTGGTGTAGGCGGAGATACGCCAGTATTGCCAGTCCGAGGCCTATCTGTGTCAGTGTGTCGGGTTCCGGAATCGGGTAGGCGTAAATCGACATGGCACGTAGTTCGGCCCCCACATCCCCTGATGTGAGGTAGATCCCGGCCCATCCCTCTTCTGCCGTGGCCATGCTTGCGTTGATTGCCAGCAGGCCATTACGGAAACCATCGCGTTCGATTCCCAGAGAAACGATAGGAAGTCCTGCGGCCATCGGATCCAGTATGTCCCCGTCCATTCCTGTTTCAAGCAGCGTCATCAATTCCGAGTAATCGAATAGATCGGAAACGTCCATTGCGCCATAAAGGCCAGATACATCGCCCTTTGTCGCCTTGAATACGACATCATTGCCGTCAATGGCAACAAACGCTGACGAACGCCAACGTGCAGCTTCAGCTTCCGCATCGCCTTCTTCACCCGATGCCTTTCCAGAGAAGTTCCAGAACAGAAAGTCGTCAAAGACATCCCCTGTCTGGGCTACCAGAAAGATTTTGTCCAGAAGCGTGTCTGCGAGAAAGATTCCCTGGTTTTTCAGTACATCAAAATTGTAAATGCCGTCATTTTCTATGCCGTTGTCGTCCTGTGCATAGCAAGCTGACACAAGAGCAGCGCTCCCGTCACTTGCGCACTGGACTTGCTTGCTGAACGTTTCTGTCCCCCAGCCCGCCCAGAATCCGACGTAACGACCATCAAACGACAGTCCTTCACCGAACGCAGTCAACGTTTGCGTTCCGTTTTTAGGGACTTCCGTATTGAAGCTCGCCACGGTGGTCAGGGTCGGAGTGTTGGTGAGCGATGCCATGAAAATACCTCCGGCTGTGGGGGCGGCTTCGTTATCGAGTCCCGTGAAAACGACTTTTCCGGCGGCAGCGCTCGGCGGCGAAGTTGAACCAAATGTGCCGGTCCCTGTGTAATTTGCCGGGATGGCGTTGCTTGGGATGCTCATTCCCCGCCTTGCAATTTCGACGACGGGTGACGTCCCTCCATTGGCTGCCATATCTCGGAAATAAACCCCGGTCTGCGGGATGCCCGCTGCATCCGTCCAGTTGCCTTTGAAGGTGATGATGTCGCCCGTTGGTGAAGGCGATCCCGGGAACTGGTCAAAGCGTATTGCGGTTGTTTGGTTTGGTACCAGGAATTGCTGGAAACTGTCAGGAAGAATGTTGCGCATGCCTGTGATGAGAGCGCCGCTTGCCTGTGTGGCGTAGAGGCCTGATGTGCCGCTGCGGGTCTCGCTGCCATCGGGCAACAGGGTCACCACGGATGGGGTTGATTGTGCTCGAAAAGCGACGGTCCCTGATGTGGCGTCGATTCGAGGGAATGACGGAAATTCATTGAACGTGGACGGCCCCGGGGTGGTGACGGTGTTAGGGGCGGGGAGTGCCCCGTTTCTCGCAGCCAAGGTCTCGATCGGCGAGTTGTCGATACTCATGTCGCGAGCAAAAATTCCGCTGAGTGGTTCACCTTTGCTCGCGCTACCGGTCAGCGGCTTGGCCCGCGCCCGGAATACCACCCGTCCCGAATCGTCGATTGATGGCTGGTTGTAACTGAAGAACAGTTCCGTACTGGAGTCCGGGGCAAGATCACCGTTGCTGACCACCGTTTCCCACGCATTTGCGTTCAGCATGGGAAGCGCGGAAAACATCAAGACTGATGATCGTGTCAGGAAGTGACGAGCATGTGCGTTCATTTTTGACTCCTCAAGAAGCCGAGCAGCCTTATTCCACGCTCTGGTCGAAAAAAGTCGGTTTTACACCTGTGTCAAACGTTAAGTTCCCATCGAAAAAATCAGCATATCGCGTGCCAAAAATTGAATTAACCATAATTAACATATGGTTAATTGAAGTTGGGGTTTTTGGTGGACGGGCTGTTGTAAATATTGTCGACAGGTCTTTTCTATCTTCCCTGCTGAACAATGATTTGTTCCCACCCGTCGCGGACAGGTGATACTCGTTCGGTAGGTAGATCAGCCGAGCGGAGAAATGGATTCATTCGGCGTACGTATGGTCGACAGCCAAACCGAAAGGGGAAATTCAGTTGCTGGCTCCGACGCGGTAATGCTCGAGGTTGCGTGTGACGGTCAACGGCTTTCGTGATTGGCCGTACGACGTCGCTGCTTGCGAGTAAAGTCTAAGGAAGGCGGAGAGAAGCTTCTTGCCAATTCTGGCAAGCGTCTCCCTCCGCCATTTGCGCAGGAAACGAGCCGGGTGCACCGGCTCTCAATCAAGATTTCCTCCACGTTGAGGCTTGCTCGCTATTTAGCCTCAAAGAAGCAATACTGATTCTTGCCTCTAGACTTCGCGTCATACATTGCCCTGTCGGCATTCCGGATCAGGTGTTGGTTGTCGCTTGCCTGTTTTTTGGAAGATACGGAAATGCCGATGCTGGCGCTTACTGAAAGTGTTGTTCCGGCATAGGCATAAGGCGCACTGATTTCGGTAATGAGGCGTTGGGCCACCGGCTCGATTTCGGCCACCGGCTCGATTTCAGAATACGCGTTGATTTCGTCAAGCAGGATGACAAACTCATCCCCTCCAAGTCTTGCAACGAGGTCATTCCCCCGGATGTTTCGCAGTATCCGCCGGCCAACTTCGCACAGGAGAGAATCGCCTGCCGCGTGCCCGTGCGTATCGTTGACCTGCTTGAAACCATCAAGATCGACAAAGAAGATGGCAAGCAACGAACGCTCTTGTTCTGCACGCTCGATGGATTCTGCGAGGCGATCCTCAAGCAAACTCCGGTTGGGAAGCCCCGTGAGTCCGTCAAAGTGCGCCAGTTGTCGCAGCTTGTCCTCGGTCTTTTGGCGTTTTTCAACTTCCTGGCGCATTTCCCGATTTCGTCGGAAGATGAAAACGCCAAACGCCAGCGGCAGGGTGATGGTGACCGTCAATAATTCGTCGAGGTTGATTTCTTCGTGTTGACGAGTGAACTCGTGAAGTGTTTCAAAGAGTTCCAGTTTGTCGGCAAAGACGAAAATTAGAATGCACCAGAAAATCAGCATCCAGCCATCGCGCTGTGACTGGCTTGTCGGCAGAATGTTTGTTACCAGAGTTCTATAGCTCATCACTCGATCTCCCGCCAGAGAAAGGGTGCTACGCCACGTATCTGCGAGGCTTTTTTAGCTTAGGACGCGATTGCCGAAGACGCGAGTCTTCCTCGCGCATGACTTTTTATGTTTCAGGGGCTTCCTGATTTTTGACTTCGACCGCGTTCCCCAGGGAAACGTTTCGTTTTTTTTTTTGTTTTTTGTTGAGTGATGGTGCGTGGCTTGCAGGGGGCGGGGCAGAGGTTATTTCTTTTGATCCTCGTTTTTTGCGTGCGGTGCCAGCCAGTCGGGGATTTCGTCTTCGGGAAGGTTTTCGAGGATGTACTGGCGCATCAGCTTACGCACGACCTGCGATGAGTTCAGGTCCTGGCGCGCACACAATTCTTCGAACAGCTTCTTTTTGCGCGGATCGACCAGGATGGTCAGTCTGGCAGTCCGGTTTTCCATGATGTTGGCCCTCGTTATTCTCTGATTACACTCTTATTATAATCAAAGTCATTTTTGATTTATATAAACGTCGCAGAGAAGTATAATCTCGCCGGTTTTCTAGGGCTTCATCAGAAGAGGGTGCGTTATCTCGCACCGTTTGGCGCGTTGCCCGGGTTTTCTGTGCTATCGGAACGAAACGGATACGATAAAAGGCCATGAATCAACTCATTCTGGCGGTTCTCGCCCTGGTGTTCGGGGCGTTACTGTGTCTGCTGAATGCGAGTAATCGCATTCGCGCCATGATCGGCCTGGTTTCACAGGCGATCGCCCTTGTCCTGGTCTGGTTGGCGGCCATTCCCGTCCTGATGGGCGGGCCGGAAGTCGCAGGCGGCCTGTCCTGGGCCTTCCCGATCAATGCGATCCGCGTCCGTCTCGACGCGTTGGGGGCTTTTTTCCTGGCCTGGTCGTTGCCGATGACATTCCTCGGCAGTCTGTACGCGGTTGGCTATATGAAGAAATACTTCAACAGCTCGCGCCACCTTGGCGTGCATTTCGCGCTGCTCAACATGATCGCCTTGTCGTTCGTGCTGGTTTACACGGGCAACGAAGTCGTCTCCTTCCTGTTCGGTTGGGAAGTCGCGGCGCTGGCGGCATGGCAGCTGGTGATCTGGGATTACACCAACCAGCGTGTGCGGTTTGCCGGTTTCAACTACCTCGTTTCGACACACATCGGTCTGCTGTTTCTGGTCGCGGCGCTGATGATCCTTTACGCGCACGGGCAGTCGTGGGATTTCGCACATCTCGGTCGCTGGTTGAGCGCGAATCACGGATCGACGCGCAACGTCGTTTTTCTGTTGTTGGTGACCAGTTTTGGCTTGAAGTCGGCTTTTTTTCCGTTCCATTCCTGGTTGCCGCGCGCCCATGCGGCTGCGCCGGCTCATGTTTCGGCGCTGATGTCCGGGGTGATCCACAAGGCCGGTCTCTACGCGCTGGTACGCTTTATCTTGCTGATGGGCAAACCGGACGAGTGGATGGGCTGGTTCCTGATCGCCTTTTCGGTGACCTCGGCGCTGATCGGCGGAATCTACACAGTCGGGCAGCGCGATCTGAAACGGCTGCTCGGCTACTCGTCGACAGAAAACGTCGGGATCGCCGGCATCGGTTTCGGAATCGGTTGCCTGGGGCTTTCCTGGCAGGCGCCGATGCTGGTGGCACTTGGTTTCGGTGGCGGTTTGCTGCACGTGCTTAACCACGCTTTTTTCAAATGTCAGCTGTTTTACGCGGCGGGCTGTGTATATCAGGTCAAGCACGTCGTCGACATGGAACGCCTCGGTGGATTGTTCAGGCTGATGCCGGTGACGGCAGTGTGCTTTCTCATCGGTGGTGTGGCGATTTCCGCGCTGCCTCCGTTCAATGGTTTTGCCAGTGAGTTCGTGATCTATTCCGGGTTGTTCGGCAACGTCGGGGCAACGGTCTGGGCCAAGCTGGCGCTGGCCGTGGTGGGGGCGGCGCTGGCCTTCGTCGGCGCGGTCTCGGCACTAAGCATCACCCGAGCCTTCGGGGTGGTCTTTCTCGGCAACGCGCGCGACGGAAGCTTGCCGCCCGGGCGGGAAGCCAGTCGCTGGATGATCCTGCCGATGGGCCTGCATGCGCTGGGCACGGTAGTTCTGGGCGTTCTGCCCGCAGCCGGATTCGCGTTGGTCGGCGGGCCGGTCGCGCTGTTCATGGCCGGCGTCCCCGGCTCTCCGGTCGTCGATGCGCTGGCCGGTGTGGCCGGTAACCTGTCTCGCATCGGGCTGATTTCAGGGGGGCTGGTCGCCACGGTGGCAGTCGTGCTGATCGTGCGGTATGCGCGGGTCCGCAAGCCGGTTTCCGCGGGGGCGACGGGCCCGACGTGGGGCTGTGGCTATACGTTGCCGAACACGCGCATGCAGTATTCGGGCGCCAGCTTCTCCTCCGATTTCTCCCGGCCGTTCAAGAGCATCATGGTTCTGCTCCGACGGCAAAAGGCGCCAGCGGGTTATTTCCCCCGTGACAGTTACGTCGTTACCGATTGTGTCGACGCGGTCGAACGTCGCTTGTTCAACGTGATCGATCATGGCGACGATACTGCTATCGAGATGTCTCGGCGCCTGCGCGAGGACGATCCGCGCTTTTCCTTCTCTGCCGGTCTGGCCGGCGTGATGATCATTGCCGTCCTGGTACTGCTGGCGGAAGGGGTTTTGCAATGAAAGCCGTGTTGAGCGTGACGCACTGGGCGTTCGTTCTGCTGATGCCGATCCTTATGGTCGGGGTGATCAACAGGGTGAAGTCCTGGTGGGCCGCCCGCAAGGGGCCTGATTTGATCCAGTTTGCCTTCGATCTGCGTCGGCTGCTTGGCAAGCGCCCGGTGGTGAGCGACACGGCGACGCCGTTGTTTCGCGCCGGAGCGTACATCGTGCTGCTCGCCGGGTTCTTCGCCGCGGCGATGGCGCCGATGCTCGGTCGCTTTGCGCCCCTGCAGTTTTCCCACGATTTCATCGTTGTCGCCTACACGATGGGGTTGGCGCGCATCGCGCTGATGCTCTCGGCGATGGACGTCGGCAGTTCGTTCGAAGGCATGGGTACGGCGCGGGAAGCCTCCTTTTCGGCACTCGCCGAGCCGGCCCTGTTTCTGCTGATCGGTACTGCCGGCGTGGCGACCGGGATGACCAGCTTTGCAGACCTGATCGGCTTGCTGCGTGAAACGCCGCACTACGCGCTCATCGTAGTGCCACTGGTGGTTGCCTTGCTGATTCTGTTACAGGCCGAGGCGGCGCGAGTTCCGGTCGATGATCCGCTGACCCACCTGGAACTGACGATGATCCACGAGGTGATGATCCTCGACCACAGCGGGCCGGAACTCGCCGCCATGCAGTACGCCGCGGCAATGAAGATGACACTGTATGCGGGGTTGATCGCAGCGCTGATCAATCCGTTCGACCCCATGATGTCGCCAGTCGCTGCATGCCTCGTGTCATTCCTGCTGATCCTCGTCGTGGCCGCGGTGGTAGGGTGCATCGAGTCACTGACGGCGCGCTTGCCGATGCGCTGGGTGCCGCGCTATTTGTTGATTGCATCGGCCGCCGCGCTCGCGAGCATGGCCGTGATCGGTATTGGAGCAAGCGTATGACAGTTCCTTTGATGCTCTGCCTGGTCGCCGTGGTGATCCCGGTGTTCTTCAGCAAGATTTCCGCTGCACCGAGTTGGCTCGGACTGCACGCCCTGGCGCTGGGCTGGGTCTCGCTGCATCGTGAGCACGGCGACATGGCGCTTTCGCTGCACACCGTTCTGGTCGGATTGGAAATTCTGCTGGTGCGTGCCATCCTCGTGCCGTATTTGTTGCGGCGGGCGCTGCGCCACTATCCGGAGACGCGGCACAGCCTGATGCCGTCGAACCTCTTCACCTGGATCATCGCCGTCGTGCTGATCATCTTCGCTTTCAAATTCGGCGACGGGGCCCGTGCGGACGCGCGTGCGCTGACGCTCGGCGTCGTCGCAGCGACGGTGGTCACGGCCTTTCTGATCCTGGCCACGAATCCCGAGCCCAAGGCGCAACTGGTCGCCGTGCTGTTCATGGAGAACGCGTTGGCGTTGTTCGAAACGTTGATGCCGGCGCCTTGGCCGCTGGCGGTACATCTGGCGGTCAGCGCCGTGTACCTGCTGACCGTGGTTATCGGTTGCTGGCTGGTAACCGAGTCTCCGGTTTCCGCAAAAGAGTCGGTGGAAATTTCCGGGGAGTTGCCATGAGCGTTGCTGAAACTACCTGCATTGCTCTGGCGCCGGGTAGCGCCAGGGCGTCTTCCAGCCGAGCGGCCTACGGACTCGTCGCCGCGTCGCTGGTGTTCTGGCTGGCGTCCATCGGCGTCTTCCTCACGCATTCGCTCGATGAACTTCCGCTGTACTTCGCCAATCGCTATCTGGTCCTTGATCCGACGTCGCTGCTGTTCGCGTTGGTGATCAACACGGTGTTCCTCGGCATCAGCGTGTATATGCTCTCCCGCGAACGTTCGTCGGTGACGCTGGCACGCGACATCCGTTCGCGCGCGGCGCTGACCCTGCTGTTCATGGCGGTCATGAACGTCGGCGTCCTGCTCAACCACATGATCCTGCTCTGGGCCTTTGTCGAGATCAGCACGCTCTGTGCCGCACCGCTTGTTGCCCGCGGCGACTCGCCCTCACCCAAAGCCTCCGCCTGGCGCTACGTCCTGTATTCGGTGATGTCGCTGGCCATTACCTTCCTCGGGTTCATGTGCCTGAGCCAGTCAGCGGACCTGCGGGGCGTCGAAGTCAATTTCGAGGTGGACCAGCTCAGCTTCTCGCTGACGATGCTCAAGGACGGCTGGCAGCGCCTTGGCCTGGCCTTCATCCTGTTCGGCCTCGGCAGCAAGCTCGGACTGGCGCCGCTGTATGGCTGGATGCCGGAAACCTACGAGGCCGCTCCTACCAGCACCAGCGTTCTGCTGGCCGCCGTGCAGTACAACATCGGTGTCGTTGCGGTGTTCCGCATACTGCAGGTCTTTCACGGCTTCGAGACCGGCTTTGTCGCACAGGAACTGCTGGTCATGGGCTACCTGTCGCTGATCATCGCGGCGGTGCAGATCATGGCCGTACGGAACTACAAGCGGCTGATCGCCTACGCTTGCGTCAGTTCGTCGGGTGTCATCGCGCTGGGCCTCTCGGTCGGTCAGGCGGCGGCCTATGGAGTGGTGTTGTACATCGTCAGCAACGCTTTCGTGAAGTCGCTGCTGTTCCTCACCGCTGGGCGGTTGCGCGCCGTTTACGGCACCAACGAGACGGCGCCGCTGGGTGGGGTGATTCGCGTCATGCCCTTTACCGGCCTGCTGTTCACCGGCGGCATTTTCGCCCTGTTGGGTTTCCCGCCGTTTGCCAGCTTCCTCGCCGAAATGCTGATCCTCTCGGGCATCGTCCAGGCAGGCAATCTGATGGCCTTTACCTTGATGTGCGGAATGCTGACGATCATCTTCGTTTCCACCGGGCGAGCCGTTTTTCCAATGCTCTGGGATCCACCCTCGCGCAGCGGCCCGCCTGTGATTGAATCCTTGGTCACCGTGCTGCCCAAGATGGGATTCGTCGTCGTCCTGGTCATGCTTGGGACGTATGCGCCCGAGCCCGTGACGCAGTTGTTGCGAGCCGTTGCGGCGTCGATTGCGGGAGTCTGATATGGCGAAAAATCCCGTATTCGTTTGCGATCTAGGTGAAACCGCTTCGCTGGGCCTTGCTGATTTCATCAACGAATGTGACCGTCGGCTTACCGAAGGTGAGCGCTTGCTTTCCCTCTTCGGACATAACGGCGGAGACGGCGACGCTGCCGTCGCGGTGACGGCGGTGTTTGTGACCGAGGCGGATGGCCTGTCCGTCCTGCGCGGTGTGGCGAAGAAGGGTGACGCCTATCCGGCGCTGACGCTTAAGCATCCCGCCGCGCATATCTATGAGCGCGAGTTGTGGGAACAGACCGGCATACTGCCGGGCGGCCATCCGTGGCTCAAGCCGGTGCGCTTCGAGGGAGCTCGCCAACAGCGGATGAATGACTACCCGTTCTTCACGGTGCGTGGCAGGGAAGTACACGAGGTTGGCGTCGGGCCGATCCACGCCGGGGTGATCGAGCCGGGACACTTCCGTTTCATGTGCCACGGCGAGACGGTCCATCATCTTGAAATTCAGCTTGGCTACCAGCACCGCGGCGTGGAAAAGCTCTTGCTGCAACGCCCGCCGCGAACCCTGACGCCGATTGTCGAATCTATCTGCGGGGACTCGTGCATCGCCTATGCATGGAGCTTTCTGGCGGCGCTGGAGACACTTTCCGACACCCCGGTCGACCTCGAAACCGACGTCCTGCGCGGCATCGCCCTGGAGATGGAGCGTATTGCCATCCATGTGGCCACGCTCAATGGACTGTCGACCGACATCGCCTTCGTGCAGGGTACCGGCAGCTACGGTCGCCTGCGCACGGCGGTGATCAATGCCAGCCAGCGCGTCAGTGGTAACCGCTTCGGACGTGGCTGGCTGCGGCCCTGGCGGACCAAAGGCTTGACCGATGCGTTGCGTCAGGATCTTCGGCAGACCTTTACTGACTTTGCTACCGACCTGAGGCGCATGAACGACCTGATGTGCTCGGCGCTGAGCGTCAAGGCACGATTCAAGGGTACCGGCAGGGTGAGCACTCAAGCCGCGCGCGATCTCGGCTTGTTCGGCGTTGCTGCCCGCGCCAGCGGCGTTGCCATTGACTCGCGCAGCGAACTGCAGGGACGGTTGTACGAACGTTTGCCGATGGCTTCGAAGGTTGAGCCGGATGGCGACTGCTGGGCGCGGATGGTCGTGCGCATGCGCGAGATAGATGCCTCGCTGGATTGGCTGTTTGGCGTGCTGGACGATGC
>QKII01000459.1 GCA_003249625.1 Propionivibrio sp.
CTGCGGATTGGCTCGAAACGGTCTGCCGGATCGAGTGCTGCGGCAGGCATACAAGCTGCCGGACGAGCCGCCGCCAGCGGCGGAAGTGATCATCACCAGCGGTGGCAGGGGCCTTTTTTACGCTGTCAGCCTGGCACGCCGAACGGGGGCAAAACTGGTTTTCTGCGGAGACCCGGCACCGCTTCCTGCGGTGTGGTGTGATGCCGTGCTGAGTCCGCAACCGATTGCGGGCCACCCCTCATCGATTGGCACGGGCATGCTGCTGACCGAAATCGGCCCAAAGGAGATCGCCGGCAAGGGCAACGCATTGCGCGAGGCTTTCGATAAAAGCGGCGGCTTGCGCCTGGCCACGCTGCTGATCGGCGGCGACTCGCGCAGCCACCGCTACACAGAGGAGGACTGGGCGGATCTTGTTGCCGCGATCAATCATCTGGGCCGGCAGGGATGGCGCTGGCTGCTGTCAACCTCGCGGCGAACGCCGCCGGATGTTGAGGCGCGCCTGCGCGGGGACGTCCGCAGTGAGTACCTGATTCATGCGGTCTGGTGGCATGCCGCGCCAAAGCGGGTGATGTCTTCTTTTCTCGACGCGGCCGACGTGGTCATGGTCACGCGCGACAGCCTTAGCATGCTCAGCGAGGCGGTCGCCGCCGGCAAGCCGACGGTGGCGCTGGCGCCGCGCCGGGTACTGCCGTCGCACCTGATCGACACGATGCTGGATGGCGCGCAGACCGAGCGTCGCTTGCGTCGGGTCGGTATCGCCGCCATGGCGAAGATGCATTTCGATGCCAGCGATTATGCGCTGCTGACGGCGGATCGCCAGCCGGAACTGGCACGGACGACCGCTGGATTGCTCGGCTATGCCCCGGCACGTCCGCCCCTTTTCGGCATCATCGTGCCGACCTACAACCGGCCGGCCTACCTGCTCGATGCGATCCGTTCGCTGCAGGCACAGACGTACCCGCACTGGAAAATGTTGATCTGCAACGATGCGTCGAGCGCCGACTACGCATCGATCTCGCCCTTCCTGGCTGATCCGCGCATCGTCATGTCCCTTGCCGCGGAAAATGGCGGGCCCAACCGGGCGCGCAATATTGCCATCGACCGGGCGGCGCAGGAAGGCTGCGATTACATCGTTTTCATGGACGACGAGGACCGACTGGAACCGAAGGCGCTGGAGGTGGCCGCAGCCAAGATTGCCAAGCATCCCGAGGCCGGCTGGCTGATTTCCAACACCTGCGGCGACCGCAAGGCACGGCAGTGTGACATCGAGCGGGAAGGGCGCGTGGACTGGTTCGCCGACTACGTCTATGGGCGAAATCTGCGCGGCGACAAGACCCACGTGATTTCCCTGAGCAAACTCGGAAACATCCGCTTCGACGGCAACCTGCGCGTCGAAACCTGGCACTTCTTCCAGCCCTTGGCAGCACGCACTCAGCCGTGGGCCTATCCGTGCCCGAGCCGCCGGATACGCTACCTCGACGACGGTATCACCCGTACCAACTCGCGGCATCCGCGCACCTGGCGCGAAGTCAACTCCCGCTATGCACGCCATCTGCAGGTCGTCCGCCTACGGCCAGGGCTTGCTGCTGCCTATCTCTATCTCGGGCTCGAACTACTGAAGACGCCCGGTCGTCTGCTCCGGCTGCTGGCGTCAAAGCGTACGGCGCCTGGAGAGAGTAACGGCGTTATCGAATCAATCTCCTGAGACTTTTCGTTCTGTGAACACAAAATACGTCCTGTGCATCAAGTGGGGTACGCGCTACGGCCCCGAGTACGTCAACCGCATCTACGGCATGGTGGCGCGCAATATCGCCCCACCGTTCCAGGTGATCTGCTTCACCGACGACCGGCGCGGAATCCGGCCGGAAGTCGCATGTTTCGCCCTGCCCGACCTCGGCTGCCCGGTGCCAACCAATGCACCGGGAAAGTTCCGCAAGCTGGCGCTGTGGAATGCCGACCTTTTCGGTCTGCGTGGAACCGCATTGTTCCTTGATCTCGATGTGGTCGTCACCGGTTCGCTGGACGAGCTTTTTAGCTGTGGCGATCCAAACGACGTCGTGCTCGCACGAAACTGGATCAAACCGCTGGAGCGGCTGGGGCAAACCTCGGTGTTCCGTTTTCCGATCGGCAGACACGCCTATTTGCTTGATGACTTTCGGGCAAACCCTGAAGGCCTGGCCGGGCGCTACCAGTTCGAGCAGCGTTACGTAACGAACTGCGTGCGCGGCGGCGTCAAGTTTTTTCCCTCTGCCTGGGTACGACATTTCCGTCTCGATTGCCTTGGGCCGTGGCCGCTACGTTATCTGCGCCCGGCAAGGTTGCCGCGCGATGCGCGAATCATCATGTTCCCCGGCAAACCGGATCCGGCGGATGCCATTGCCGGCCGCTGGTCGGATGTCGTCGTTCACGAATCACAGCTGCCTCATCTCCGGCGCCTGTTCGACGGAACACTGACTGTACCCTCCGGTCGCCACCTGAAGCGTTACCTGCTTCCTGTTCCATGGGTCGCCGAGCATTGGCGGGAGTGATCATGCAATTCACCTCCCGGATATCGGCTCGTCTCACTCCACACGTGCGACAAATGGCAATGGTTGCGCTCGCGGCCTATTTTCTCGTTACGCTTTTACTCGACCGTTTCAGCGGCTGGCAAGTCAGCTCCGCCCATCCTTTGATTGCCGGCAGCATGCTTGCCTTTATTACGTGGGAAAAGCTTCCGCGCGAAGCAGGGCGCTTTTTCTTGCTGCTGTTCGTCCTGATCGTCTGGATGTTGTTTCGCGACGTTGCCACCGGTGGTGACTGGCGAGCCGGGGAACGTACGCTCAAGGCGGGCCTGCTGCTCCTCGGGTTGATTGCCTGTAGCCGGCTGCCTCTTCCGGGTTGGTGCGCGAGTCTTCGCTGCGCGACGGCCATCGGCGTCGCCTGCGTCGTGGCCTACCTTGGTCTGGAACAAGTCGGGATAGGCCTGAGTTCGCCGCTGGCAATGGCCGCCAAGGGATTTGTAAGCGAAATGAACCGAAACGCGCTGGCGGTTCCGCTCGGGTTGCTTGCCTGCTGGGTATTGCTGGCAGTCAGGCCGGTCTGGCCCATGTGGGCATGGGCCCCGTTCACTCTCTTCATGGTCCTGTTGATGATCGCCAACGGCAGCAGGAATGCGATGTTGTCCATGAGCATCGCGACGCTACTGGCGCTGCTTCTGCTCTCGCCGCGCAAGGTTGCTATCACAGTCGGAGTGGTCATGGCTGCCGCGCTGATTCTGTTCTGGATGAAGCCGTCGTTCTGGATTCACGGCAACAGCTTGCTCAATACACGAGATATCGTGTGGGAGGCGGTACTGCACCACTTTGGCAAACATGCATGGACGGGAGCGGGCAGCGCCTATTTTCTGCGGATCATCGCGCCCGGATTACCAGAAAAATTCGCGTTCGCGCACAACGTGTATCTCGATTTTCTTCTCGCCTACGGGATCATCGGCGGTTTGCTCCTTGTCGCGGCGGGCATTGCCTTGCGTTCCCTGTTGCCTCGTGACGTTGTCGATGTACGTAGCGTCTGGCTCTACGCCAACCTTTGCTATCTGATGCTCTTCGGTATCTTCGACCGTGAACATCTGGACCCTCTGATGTTGGTCGGCATGCTGACGCTGTCTGAAATCGCGATAGCTGCATTCGGTCGAGTGAGAGTGAGATCGTTTGCAAATCGTGGCGTTGAGCAAATCAAGCAGCTATCTTGTTTTGATGGTGCGGCTGACTGAATACGGCAGGAAGATAGCCAGGTCGTGCCTGCCTTCGTGCTCCCCGCATGCGCGGGAAAAAGCCGAGACGCAAGTCGTTGTCACAAATAAAGTCTGAGTGCCGATGGCCAGAAGTCCCACGGGATGTCTATGTAACTGAGTGGGTTTCCCGGTAAAATTCACTCGTTTAGTCTTTGTGGAACTCGCCTTGGTGACGACGAAAATCACTAACGGATAGGTTGTTCATTCGTATGCAAGGTTTTCACACGAATCATGGGGTTTCCTGTTTTTGGTCGTATTTGCATACGTATTTTTTGCAAGTCATTGATTATTTGTTTTAAATTTTTAATTGCTCGGATAGTTGAGAGACTTGACATCTCTCAGCCTTAAGGCCGTACCGGTTCGATCCCGGGACCGGCACCATACAACTCCGGCATAATCGTCGCTGTACAAGTTTTGAACGCGACGTCGCCGTTTTATTGGCGGTGAGCGAGAGGGGAGTCCTGTGGTTTCGCGAGTCTCGTTAGCATTCCGTGAAGCGTTTGCGTCGGTGAAAGTCGGGGAGCTAAACTTTCCGACCAGTCTGGATGCCAGCAGGCGTGTGTTAAGGGCTGTGGAAAATCCTGATATCGGTCTGGCCACCCTGGCCAAGATCGTTGTTTCAGAGCCGTTGTTGTCGGCCAAAGTCATCCGGCTGGCGAATTCGGTAGCGCTCAACCCGTCCAACCAGGTCATCCGCGACGTGCGTCTGGCTGTCGTGCGCGTCGGCATGGATCCAATCAAGTCGCTGGCGATGGTGCTGATCATGAACCAGCTGCGTCAGTCGCAGCGGCATAGTGGCACGCGCAACCTGGCCAGCCGACTTTGGGAGCGCAGCGTCAATGTCGCCGCTCTGGCGTACGTGATTGCCAAGAAGATGAGCGTGCTGAACCCGGACGAGGCAATGTTTGCAGGGATCGTGCATGATCTCGGACGTTTCTACCTTCTCTCGCAGGCGGTCGATTACCCCGAATTGCTGGAAAACCCCGAAGCGTTGGCCGAGACGGTCAACGATCTCGCCGATCGTGCTACGCGTCTGGTGCTCGGCGAGTTGAACCTGCCCGCGTCTGTGGCCGAGGCGGTGCTGGGGTCGCGCAAGTATGGCAAGACGATGCCGCCGTCGACGCTGAGTGATGTATTGTTCATCGCCCGGACGTTGTCACCGCGTATCGATCCCTTCAATGAACTCGATCCACGGGTTGTACCTGTCGATGCAGCGACAGCCATCGGTCTCGATCAGAGTACCGTGGAAGAGGTCATTGCTGCCTCTGGCGATGAGATTTACTCCATCGTGGTTGCGCTCGAGTCATGAAACCGGGCCGGATTGCCATCGTCTGTTCGGTACTGGTTTTGACCGGTTGCGGTGTCGAAACTGCGGGAACAGCCGCTGTTGTGGGGAAGATGCAGGCGGGCCAGGCCAGTCAGGCAAAGCAGTCGCTGGATTCGGTAAAGTCTGGCTTGGAGGCTGCCGAGCAACAATCGCGTGAACGGCTTCAGCAAGCTGACGAAGCGACGAAATAGTCAGGTGTCCGCGTAGTTCGGGCCATCCCCGCCTTGGGGAGGAACCCAGTCGATGTTCTGTGTCGGATCCTTGATATCACAAGCCTTGCAGTGGAGACAGTTGGCGGCGTTGATCTGCAATCTCGGCTGATTTCCGGGATCAGCCACAATTTCGTAAACCGCTGCCGGGCAATAGCGCTGCTCTGGCGCGTCGTAATCCGCCAGATTCACGTCGATCGGGACCGTGTTGCTTTTCAGGCGAAGGTGGCACGGCTGTTCTTCGTCGTGTGCGGTATTCGACAGAAAAACCGATGACAGGCGATCGAAGGTCAGGACACCGTCAGGTAACTGATAGTCGATCGGCTGGCTATTAGCCGCCTTTTCCAGCAGCGTGCAGTCGGCGGGCGGACACGATGGTGCCCAGGACAACGTGCCGCGAAAAAGGTGTTGTTCGACGGCGAACAGGGCGCCGCCAAGGACGATGCCTTTGTCCAGCCATGATTTGAAATTGCGTGATCGGAACAATTCGTCGTACAACGCGCTGTGACGGAAGGCGTTGGGGTAGCCGGACAGTTCGTCATGGCGCCGTCCCATACCAAGTGCCTCGACGCATGCTTCGGCCGCCAGCGTGCCGGAGAGGATGGCGCCGTGCGAGCCTTTCGTCCGGGCTGCGTTGAGAAACCCGGCATCGTCGCCGATCAGGGCACCGCCCTGAAAGACAAGTCGTGGTAATGCATTCAAGCCACCGGAGGTGATCGTACGGGCACCGTAGGCGATACGCTTCCCTTTCGCCAGGTAACCACTCAGTGCCGGATGTGTCTTGAAACGCTGGAATTCCTCGAAGGGCGAGAGATATGGGTTGGTATAGCCCAAGCCGGTTACGAAGCCGACCGAGATCTGATTATTGGCTTGGTGGTACAGGAACCCCCCTCCGTAGGTCCGCCCGTCAAGCGGCCAGCCTGCGGTGTGAATGACGTGTCCCGGACGATGACGGTCGGCGGGGATTTCCCATACTTCCTTGATGCCGAGGCCGAACAGTTGTGGTGCGGCTTTGGTGCGAAGATCAAAACGCCTTTCGAGTTGCTTGCCAAGGTGGCCACGCGAACCTTCGGCAAAGAGGGTGTAGCGCGCGTGCAATTCCATCCCCGGCTGGAAAGACGGACCAGGATCACCGTTTCGCTTGCGTCCGAAGTCGCCGGTAGCAACGCCAGTCACGGCGCCTTCGTCGTCGTAGAGAATTTCGGCACCGGCGAAGCCAGGATAGATCTCGACACCGAGCGCTTCTGCCATCTTACCAAGCCAGCGACACAGGTTGGACAAGCTGAGCACGACATTGCCGGCATTGTGAAAGCACGCTGGCAGCAGCCATGAAGGGGGTTCCAACGCACCGTTCCTATGGAGAAACAGGAAGCGTTCCTCGTTCACCGGAAGTACACCGGGTGCTTTTTCACGCCACCCCGGCAGCAGTGCATCAAGTGCGCCCGGATCCATGATCGTTCCGGAAAGGATGTGCCCGCCGATCTCCGCGCTCTTCTCGATCAGGCAGACACTGATATCGCCGGCGAGTTGCTTGATCCGGATGGCGGCGGAAAGCCCGGCCGGACCACCGCCAACGATCAGAACGTCGTAGCTCATGGATTCGCGGGTCATGGACGGGGGAAATTCCTACGGGAACGAGGGGAGGGCGGAATCGTAGGGGGTTCGCCGTCAGGGCGTCAACAGGAGTCAGGCAAGGCGAGGACGCTTTATTGGTTTTTGCGCTCCAGGCCTGCATTCGATCAAGCAGGGCGACGTCGATACAATTGACAGAACTTCCCGAGTTATAAGTGCTAGCACCTATTCCTAAAGTAATACTTGCGAAGATAGACTTTTAATCATTAACGGGCATACCTGTCTGAAAAGCAGGGACGCAAAGCCACCGGCCTAACGATTTTTCCATGGCAGCGGGGTTGCCAGACGCCATGAGCGTTTGTCATCTGATGTCGTGCGAACATTTCTGGCCCACCACCGTTTTTGGTCGTGGGCTTTTTTGTTGCCTGATGGAAATCAACTTTGTATGCGTATTTCATTGGGAATCTTAGCTTTTCTCAACATTTCATTTTGTGTGAGGTGGTTCAGTATGCAGCTTACTTGTGGCCTTGTCCCACAGAAACTCACCGATAAACTGCCCATCTCAGGAATCTAAAAACATGTCCAGATTCAACGATCTCAGTCTGCGCGCAAAACTAACCATTAATTTCCTCGTCAGCGGGGGCGTTTTAATCGTTG
>QKII01000317.1 GCA_003249625.1 Propionivibrio sp.
CGGATGTCGCTGGCGAATGACGTCAATCGACTGGTTCTTCAGACTGACGGGGCGGGCGCATGGAACCAGCCGGATGTCGCTGTCGATGAGGGCCAGTTCATCGGAGAGCAGTCGCCAGCCTCGTAGCGCAAGTTCAGCGGCCAACGTACTCTTTCCGCTGCCGGAAGTGGCGGAAATCAGGACGCCGAGACCTTTCTTTTCGACAACGGCCGAGTGAAGGATCAGGTAGTCGTGCTCATAGCTGCCGATCGTCCAGTTCAACCCCCACTCGAACATGGCGTGGGCATGTTCGACCGCCATCGGCTGGAACGGAGCGTCTCCGGACAACGAGAAATTCACATTGCGGCGAAAGTAGTGGCGCAAGAACGATGGCGGATTGATCCCGATGTCGTAATGGTAAGCGCCGCCTGCCAGTGATACAGGATAAGCGCCATAAAGTTTACGCAGAGCGTGTGCGAAGGCGGGCAGGTCGCTACAGACTTTCAGTGAAAAACGGCCGATCTGTAAACGAAACGCGCCCGAACGGAGCGCGGAGAGGGTTTCGCCGAACGTCGTGTCGGAAAGGATCAGCAATGGATGATCAGCCCCGACGCCTCCAGCGAGGCGACGAGAATGTCGAAAGCCGGCCGGTCGGTTTCGTCGTGAACGGTGTACTCAACGAACACTTCGTCGACTGGGCGTGCGGTGGAATTGCTGAGCAAGTCGAGAACTGCAGCGTGTGGATGGCCGACAAGGCAGGTTGTGCCACTCCCTTCGCTATACACCAACGCCCCTTCGTCGCAGGGGTGTCGGGTTTGGACTGATCGTACCCTTAACATGTCCATCACGGTCGGGGACGAAAGTCAGTGGAAAGTGGTCAGCAGGTACTGCTTTACGTCTTCCACAAACCACGTGACATTTGCCGTCGGCGAGTAGGCGCCAGCCCGAGTGATGCCGCTCCACATCTCCTGCAGATCCTGCAGGTTGAGAACGCTGGATGGAACCAAGCCGGAGGAAAGGTTGCACCAGGCAGCCGCGATATGGGCGGCGAACTGGTGAGGATCGCTGCTCCCTCCATCAAGTTGTATGACTTGATGTATCGTCAGCTGTTCCGCCCGGAGGGTCATGGTGTCCTTGTCGTTTTCTTTCTTGTTCGTGCCCGTGATCTTGACGGTTACCTCGCCCGTGAGGCCTGGAGAGAACACCGAATTGAAGGGTGTGTTGAGGAAACTGTAGGTGCTGGCTGACTGGTTCTTCCAATAGCCGGGGGACCTTCCTGAACACAACGACGTGGTACGGTCCTCACGGCTGTGCAGCAGGTTGATGGAGGCCGACGCTGACGGGCTGAGGCACTGGGCGGCAAGCGAGGATCGTGATTTGGCCACCAGAATGGCCGGAACGATCAGCCCTGTCCGGGTGACGAATTTGCGCCGTTTTTGCCGGCTACCGGTATCGGATCCCGCTGCGTTGCCTGAGGGGCTCTCGTTTGATTTTTCGCTTTTCATCACGCACCTTCCGCCTGTATTACCGCTTCATATATGCCAACGATACCAGATGGCTGCCTGGATTTTTGTGACGTATTGCACAACCAGGATCAATTCATTCACTGGATTTTGATGGTCGGAATGGCACCTGAAGCGCGGAGAAAGTCCACAATAAAAGGGAAATAAATAGCGACGGAGCGAGTTTTGTCGGGCGTCCTCTACACCGCCAGCGCCTCGCGTACTCCGTCCTTGTCCATGTCCGAGCCGAGTCCGCGCATGATGAACTCGCCGCGTTCCATCAGCAGGTAGTGGTCGGCGAGGTCACGAGCGAAGTCGTAGTACTGCTCGACGAGCAGGATGGCGACACGGCCGGTTTCGGCGACCTTGCGAATCGCGTCCTTGACTTCAGCGCGCTCCGTGGCCGAAGCGGCGGGCAATTTCGCGACGGGGCGGCGGGCGACGACGCGGATGGCGTGGCCGATATCCTTGATGATCGATGGCTGGATGCCTTCGGTAGGCTCGTCGAGGATCAGCAGTTGCGGGTCCATTGCCAGGGCGCGGCCGATGGCGAGTTGCTGCTGCTGCCCGCCGGATAAGTCGCCGCCGCGACGCTTGAGCATGTTCTTCAGCACCGGAAAAAGTTCGAACACCTGCTCGGGAATCTTCGCGTTGCTTGGCTTGGTGGCGAGGCCCATCAACAGGTTTTCTTCGACGGTCAGACGCGGGAAGATCTCGCGGCCTTGCGGTACGTAACCGATGCCGGCCTTGACGCGCTCGTGCGAGGCGGCGTTGGTGATTTCCTTGCCGTTGAAGGTGATGCTGCCGGACTTGGTCTTGACGAGCCCCATCAGGCATTTCATCAGCGTGGTCTTGCCGACGCCGTTGCGGCCGAGGAGGCTGGTGACCTTGCCGGGTTCGACTTCGAAGGAGAGGCCACGGAGGATGTGGCTGCCGCCGTAGTATTGGTTGAGGTTTTCGATTTTGAGCATTTGGGGAATCCTCATGCGTCGTGGGTTTCTGATCGGCCGGGTTTCGCCTGCAGGCGAGGTACTTTCTTTTGTCTTGCCAAAAGAAAGTACCCAAAGAAAAGGCGCGCCCGCTGCGTCGCCCGGCGTTGCCGGGTGCTCTGCGCTGCTCGTTCGCAACGGGGGGCTGCGGAACTCGGGCCGTTGGCCCTCAGACAGTCCTCGCCCTTTTTCCCGTTGCGCCCTGCGCTGCTCGACGACGCAGATTGCGCCCTGCGCTGCTCGACGACGCAGAGGGCAACAGGAAAACCGAGCGGTATTTGGTGCGATGGCGCGCGTGCTCAGACGGTTTTGAATATCCCCTTATGGAGCGCCGAGCAACGGAAGCGAGCCGGGGGAAGTCGGCGCAGCCGACCGCGTAACGCGGGGTCGCCTTTTCTTTGGCTCCTTTCTTTTGGCGGCGCAAAAGAAAGGACGCCCGCGCGTCAGGCGCGGAACAATGCGGTCGATTAACCGCCGCAAATGAAGAGTCAGCGCCCAAGATAAACCTCGATCACCCGCTGATCATTCTGTACAGAGTCCAGATCACCTTCGGCGAGAACAGACCCCTCATGCAGCACCGTAACCTTCCCCCCCAGCGCCTTCACAAAGGCCATGTCGTGCTCGACAACAACCAGCGAGTGCTTTCCCGCAAGAGATACAAACAACTCTGCCGTCCGCATCGTCTCGTCGTCGGTCATCCCGGCGACCGGCTCGTCGAGCAACAGTAGCTTCGGATCCTGCATCAGCAGCATGCCGATCTCCAGCCACTGCTTTTGCCCGTGCGAGAGCAACCCGGCCGGGCGGTCGGCTTCGCAATGCGGTCGCGATCGTCGTCGCCCAGCCAGGCGGCGAGTGTCTTCAGCGCGCGCTTGTCGGTGGTCATCGCCAGTTCAAGATTCTCGAAGACGCTGTGCTGCTCGAAGATGGTGGGCTTCTGGAACTTTCGCCCGATGCCGATGTGCGCGATTTCCGGCTCGGTCAGTCGGGTGAGGTCGATCGTCTGGCCAAAGAAGGCGCTACCGGAATCCGGGCGGGTCTTGCCGGTGATGACGTCCATCATCGTTGTCTTGCCGGCGCCGTTGGGACCGATGATGCAGCGCAGTTCACCGGCATCGATCATCAGGTTGAGCTTGTTCAGCGCCTTGAATCCATCGAAGCTGACCGTGATGTCGTCGAGGTAGAGGACGACGTTGTGCGAGACGTCGAGCGTTCGCTGTTTCGGCGCGTAGTACGGACTGCTTTCATCCAGCTCGATACCGATGATCTTGCGGAATACATCACGTGCGCTCATGCCTTTGCTCCTTGTTCGACGCTTTTTCCGACGCGTCCTTCGCGAAGCGTTCTCCATAGTCCGACCAATCCGTGCGGCAGCAGCAGCGTGACGACGATGAACAGCAGCCCGAGGAAGAACAGCCAGTATTCTGGGAAAGATACGGTAAACCAGCTTTTCGCCAGATTCACCACGAAGGCGCCGACGATCGGGCCGATCAGCGTGCCGCGCCCGCCGACGGCGACCCAGATGGCGATCTCGATCGAGTTGGCAACGCTCATTTCGGACGGGTTGATGATCCCCACCTGCGGAACGTAGAGTGCGCCTGCAATGCCGCACAGCACGGCGGAAAGCGTCCAGATGAACAGCTTGAACCACAACGGGTTGTAGCCGATGAACATCACCCGTGACTCGGCGTCGCGGATCGCTGTCAGCACGCGGCCATACTTCGAGCTGACCAGCCATTTGGCGAAAACGAAGGTTAGTGCGAGAACAACCGCCGTCAGGCCAAAGAGAACCAGCCGCATTTCCGAGGAGGTGATCGAGTAGCCGAGAATGCGCTTGAAGTCGGTGAATCCGTTGTTGCCGCCGAAGCCGGTCTCGTTGCGGAAGAAAAGCAGCATCGCGGCGTAGGTCAGTGCCTGCGTGATGATCGAGAAATAAACGCCCTTGATGCGCGAGCGGAAGGCAAAGTAGCCGAAGATGAAGGCAACGATCGCCGGCACGACAATGACCAGCAGCGCCGCCCACAGGAAACTGTCGGTGCCGTGCCAGAACCAGGGCAGCTCCTTCCAGTCGAGGAATACCATGAAGTCCGGCAAGTCGCTCTGGTAGCTGCCGTCGCGACCGATCTGGCGCATCAGGTACATCCCGAAGGCGTAGCCGCCGAGGGCGAAGAAGATGCCGTGGCCGAGCGAGAGGATGCCTCCGTAGCCCCAGATCAGATCCATTGCCACCGCGACGATGGCGTAGCACATGATCTTGCCAACCAGCGTGATCGCATAGGTGGAAACGTGGAAAGGGGATCCGACGGGCAACAGCAGGTGCAGCAGTGGTACTGCGACCAGCGCCAGCGCGAGGAAGGTAACGACTCCCGCGCGGGTCTTGGCGTCGAGCGCGGAGAGGAAACGGAAAATGAAAGGTTCTCGCATGGCGGCACTCAATCGACGAAGCGACCCTTCAAGGCGAACAGGCCTTGCGGACGTTTCTGGATGAAGATGATGATGAAGACGAGGACGACGATCTTGGCGATGACCGCGCCAGACCAGCCTTCGAGCAGCTTGGTGAAGACGCCCAGACCGAGCGCGGCCCACACGGCACCGGCGAGTTGCCCGACGCCGCCGAGGACGACGACCATGAACGAATCGACGATGTAGCCTTGGCCCATGTCCGGCCCGACGTTGGAAATCTGCGACAGCGCAAGTCCGCCGAGGCCGGCGATGCCGGCGCCGAGGGCAAAAGCCAGGGTGTCGATGCGCGCCGTCGGCACGCCGACGCAACCGGCCATCGCGCGGTTCTGCGTCACGGCACGGACGAACATGCCAAGCCGCGTCTTGTTCATCAGCACCCACACCAGCGCCAGGACGAACAGCGCGAAGCCGATGATGATGATGCGGTTCCAGGGCAGCAGGAGGTTCGGCATCAACTCAATGCCACCGGACATCCAGCTCGGGTTGGCAACCTCGACGTTTTGCGCCCCGAACAGCACGCGCGCGGCCTGGATCAGGATCAGCGACAGTCCCCAGGTGGCAAGCAGCGTTTCCAGCGTGCGACCGTAGAGCCAGCGGATGACCGTGCGCTCCATGATCACACCGACCAGAGCGGCGCCAAAGAAGGCCAGGGGAATCGCCGCCGGCAGGTACCAGTCGATGGCGTCCGGGAAATAGGCGCGGAAGAAGCTTTGCATCGCGTAGGCGGAGTAAGCGCCAACCATCAGCAGTTCGCCATGAGCCATGTTGATGATGCCCATGACACCGTAGGTGATCGCCAGACCAAGGGCGCCGAGCAGCAGGATGCTGCCGAGTGAAAGTCCGGAGAAGACGGCGCCGAGTGTTTCTGCGCGGGAAAGTCGGCCATCGATGGCCTTGACCGCCGAGATGGCTGCATAGCGCACGCGGTTGTCAGGTTCGCCGGCCTTTTCGGTCATGGGAAGCAACATGTTCCGAACTGCGGGTGAGGCACTTTCGGACAATGTGCGGACCGCAATCAGGCGAATGCTTGGGCTCTTGCTCGCCAGACTGGCCTGGGCGTGGGCCAGCTTGAGCAGCGATTTGATTTCGCCGTCAGTTTCCTTTTTCAGGGCGCGCTCCAGAAGCGGTGCCATTTCACTGCTGACCTTGCTTTGCAGCAGGCGAGCCGATTCCAGCCGGACCTCACGGTCGGCATCAAACAATTTGAGGACCGCCAGTGCGTTGGCCAGTTCGCCACGGATACGGTTGTTGACCGTGATGGATTCTGCATTGTCGGGCATTGGTGTCGGTTCGCCGGTCACTGCATCGAAGGCCTTGTCGTCCTCGATGATCAGGATTTTTTCCCCGGCAACTTGAAGCCCGTCGTCGGCCATGGCCTGGAGGACGCGCGCCGTGGCGGGGTCGCCTTCCTGGGACAGCTTCTGGATGGCCTCGATTTTCACACTGGAATCGTCGTCGGCCAGCTGGCGGATCAGCGCGGGATCCGGCGCTGCCTGCGCGGCAAGGGCGCTGGCGAACAACAGGGTAGCAAGCACGTGTTTGAACATGAACGGGTCCATTGGCAGATAAGCTCTTGGACCGGAGCTTACGGGGCGAGCCCGGAACCGGGAATACGACAAATTGCGTAGAGGTGAGTCCCCTGCCGAAAAGCGTCCTTTTCGGCATAATGGCGCACGGGTTTTCGCGTCGGATATGGAGGTTGCGTGAGGCGGGAGATACAACGCTTTTTGTCGGTGCTGGGGGCCTGGGTCATGTTCATCGTGGCGGTCATGCTTCCTCCGGCATCATCAGCGTGGGCGGAGGAGCCGTCGACTCCCCCCATCCTGCCGGTGGCCAAAGAGCGCGTGCAGGATGTGGCGCCGTCCCCGGAATCGCCGCGTGGGTCGCTGTGGGCGTATTTCGATGCGACACGGGCCGGGCGGTGGGATGAGGCGGCGCGTTATCTCTCGTTGAGCGGCAGCCAGCGGGCGGATGGCCCGGAACTCGCCAAACGGCTCAAGGGGGTCATCGACGCCAATCGCTGGATCGACCTCGAGACCATCTCGGATGAGCCCTCGGGGCGACTCGACGATCACTTGCCGGCAGAACTGGAAAACGTCGGGGAAGTCCAGTTCGGGAAACGTTCGGAGATGTTGCGGCTAGTCCGCCGCCATGATGAAAAGGGCGCTTACTGGGCCTTTTCGTCATCGACCGTGGCTCGGATCGATAACTGGTACGAAGCGCTTCCTGACAGGCGTTTGCGCGACGCAGTCGAGTCGCTCGGAATCGAGGCATTGATTCGCACCGGACCTTTTGAGCTTCTCTGGTGGCAGTGGGCCGTGTTGCCCGTTGTACTGGTTCTCGCCTGGTTGGTGGGAAAAGCTTTAGGGCGACTGTCGGTCTCCATTCTCGGTGCCGTTGCCTCTCGGTTGCTCCATTTTGAATTGCGCCGGGTTGTCGCTTTTGCTGCAATCCCGCTCGCCGTCGTCTGGGCGGCTGCGATTGTCGGGGCGACTTCGTCGCATCTTGTTCTGACCGATCCCGCGCAGCGCTTTGTCGACGGGGGCGTTGCCGCGGCCATGATTCTGGCAATGTTCTGGTTATTGTGGCGTTCGGCGCGCGTCTTTGTCGAGCTCGCCTTGCAATCGAACTGGGCGGCAAATCGCGCCTCGGCGCGCAGCCTGATTGTCGTCGGGGGAAATCTAGCCCGGGGCGTGATTCTTGTGATTGCCGTCTTGGCGATGCTGGGAGCGTTGGGTTATCCGGTCGGCACCATGCTGGCCGGCCTCGGTATCGGCGGTGTCGCGCTGGCGTTCGGGGCGCAGAAAACGCTGGAAAACCTGTTCGGGTCGATCGCTCTGGCCATTGATCAGCCATTCCGGGTAGGAGACTTTGTACAGGTCGATAACCTTTTGGGAACCGTCGAGGATATCGGGTTGCGATCAACGCGTATCCGAACGCTGGATCGCACGCTCGTGAGTTTTCCTAACGGGAAACTGGCCGATCAGCGGCTCGAATCGTTCGATGCGCGCGACCGCATGCGGTTGTCAGCGACGATCGGGCTCGAATACGGAACGACCCGCGAACAATTGCTTGATGTCTTGTCCGGATTGCGGAGCGTGTTGTCAGGCCATCCGTCGATCTGGCCCGATTCCATTGTGGTGAGTTTTCTCGGCTTTGGCGATAGTTCGCTGGATATTGAAGTGATGGCCTGGTTTCAGGTGCCGACGTGGGATGCGTTCCGGCGTTGCCGGGAAGATGTATTGCTCGATTTCATGAATGTCGTGGAAACGACCGGATGCTCCTTCGCTTTCCCGACGCGCACAGTGCATGTTGTGGGACCGGACGGACCTTCCCGTTAGATCGATCAGTCATCGACCAGCGTGACGCGGCGATTCTTCGGGTCGAAAAAACTGCCTGCCGAGAGAATGTGCATCCGGATGTTGCTCGCGGCGGCCAACGGGCCGTTGTCACCGATGATCCTGGCGCGGCGGGCATCGAACACTTTTACGTAGTACTCGCCAAGTACTTCCCATTTTCCGTCGGGCCGGACAAGCAACGCCGTCTCTTCATCAATGCCGACACCAAGCAGATGCGGATAATCCACGACAGCGCTCAAGAGGCGGTTATAGCGTGCGCGGTGCATGAAATGCTGGTCGACAATTGCGCCCTGAAAGAAACCGAAGCCCTTGGAAACCTCCTGCATTCCTTTCATTACGTTCAGATTGTCGATCTCAGTGGGCGTTTTGGGGGCGCGTCTCTTTCCCGTGAGCATGACGCTGGTCATGACGGAGGCGCCTGCAGAGGTTCCCCCGATAACGGCACCGGATCGATAACCGGCTTCAATGGCTGCCAGCACCCGGGTTCCTTCCAAAAATCGGGACAGGCGGGACTGGTCTCCTCCGGAGAACCAGAAACCGGTGTACTCGCCGATCTTCTTCGCGACGGATTCATTCTGGGCTTCTGCCCGGTCAAGGTCGAGTAACGTGACGTCGGCTCCAAGCTTCTTTAAGTCACTGATGACTTCCTGCGCCTCCTCGTCATAGTCCGTGCTGGCCATCGGCAGCAGAGCGATTCGGGCTTTCCCGGCGCCGCCGGCGAGGTGTACGAAGCGTTCCTGCACTGACACCGGCGTGTTTCCACCGCCGAGGATAAGCAGATGGCCGAGGGGTGAAAGAGCTGAGCCGGATTGTGTCTGGCCAATTGCTGAATGGCCAGCCAAGGCAATACAAAGTGTGATCGTGGCGAAAAGCCGGAAAAGGAGTCGTGAAGTACCGATCCTGAGAAGCGAAGTCAGCGGAGACATTGGGGGCCAGAAATGATCTGTTTTGTTTGTAGGAGGGCCACCGAACGTGGCCCTATAATGCTTTGGGTTTGAGCCGATAAATTCGACGGATTTACATCGCTTTTTGAAGCGGGGGGAGTGTACTTTGAAATTGCTACGTTACGGTCCGGTGGGACAGGAAAAGCCGGGGCTGCTGGATGCGGCGGGAAATATTCGGGATCTCTCCGGTTTGCTGGATGACTTTACGCCGAGAGCGCTGTCGCCCGAAGCGCTCGATGTGTTACGCGCGCTTGATCCGGAGCGCTTGCCTGTTGTCGCAGGCGAACCGCGGATCGGCGTGCCTTGGAGCGGCATGGGCAAGTACGTGGCGATCGGCCTGAACTACAGCGACCACGCCGCCGAGTCGGGCATGGCGATTCCGCAGGAGCCGACCATGTTTACCAAATGGCTGAGCTGCGTCTGCGGCCCGAACGACGACACGATCGTACCGCCTGAGTCGACCAAGCTCGATTGGGAGGTCGAGCTCGGTATCGTGATCGGACGGCGCGCACGCGACGTTTCTCAGGCCGATGCGCTGGATTACGTCGCCGGATATTGCCTGGCCAACGACATCTCCGAGCGCTCGTACCAGATCGACCGTAGCGGCGGGCAGTGGAGCAAGGGCAAGGGCTTCGATACCTTCGGTCCGGTCGGCCCGTGGCTGGTGACGCGTGATGAGATTGCCGATCCGCAGAATCTCGACATGTGGCTCGACGTCAATGGCCAGCGCAAGCAGACCGGGAATACTTCGAAGATGATCTTCCCATGCGATTTCCTGGTGAGTTATTGCAGCCGGGTGATGACGCTGGAGCCTGGGGACCTGATCATCACCGGCACGCCGCCGGGTGTTGGGCTGGGCTGCAAGCCACCACAGTTCCTCAAGGTGGGCGATGTGGTCGAACTGGGTGTCGCCGGGCTGGGGCGACAGCGGCAGACGGTGGTGGCGGGGTAGTTTTCCTGCCCGGGTTCGCTCTTGCCTTTCGCGCGATGCGGACTAGACTGAAAGTTCCTCACTTGTTCCGAGAGGTGGTGTCATGGCCGCAACAGAGCGTCGTTTCGTGCAGGATCGTCGGCGCCGCGACGTGGGGCCGCCGTCGGGCTGTGCAGAGCGCAGGATCATCGCCGAACGGCGGTTGCCGAAAGTGGTGGAAAAAACGATTTCGGATGCCGAGTGGACAAGCCTCTTCGGGCGCCTGGAACGGCGGCAGGGAGCGCAGGCGATCGATCTGCAGGACCGTCCGGAGAATATTCCCGGACGATTGTGGACAGATCTGTAGGTGTGCCGGTAACGCCGTCGTCTGTCAGGTTCCTGATTCGGAGAGCGAGCGCATTTCCTCGCTCTTTTTCTTTTCCTCTTCCAGAATCCTGTCGATGAACTCCTGCATCGGGTCGCTCTCGTCTTCCTGACCCTTCTTCTGCGGGGCCGGGAGCGATGGCTCGGCTATGGGTGCTTCCGTGCTCCGAGTCGTCAGATGCTGGAACCATTGTGCGAGTTGCGCAAGTTTTGCGGAGAAGCGTTGGGTCAGTCCGTCGTTGGCTGGCGGCAGGAACCGTTCGCGCGTGTCAATGAGACGCGCGCGCAGGGCGCCGCCAACGACATCGCCGACGATCGGTAGCGCGCTGTGCGCTCCCTGACCCCAGTAGTCGCTGCGTAGCGTGATACGCGGGTCGTTGAAGCCGACCCAGGCGCCGGCGACCAGTTGCGGGTGCATCAGGATGAACCAGCCATCGGCGTTGTCCTGTGTCGTCCCGGTCTTGCCGGCGACGTCGGCACGGATGCCGAAGCGGGTGCGAATGGATGTGGCGGTGCCGCGGTCGACGACGTCGCGCATGACGTCGAGCAGTGTGTAGGCGACGGTTGCGTCGAGAACGTCCTCGGCGTCCGGGGCGGCGAATTCCTCCAGTACATTTCCGTTCCGGTCCTCGATACGCGTAACCATGACCGGCTCCCGGAAGCGGCCGCCGTCGGCGATCGTCGCGTAGGCCGAGACCATCTCACGCAGCGAGACCGGGCTGGTTCCGAGTGCGAGCGAGGGTACCGGCCGGAGTTCGCTCTCGCGGACGCCCATCGCGCGGGCGAGCCGGGCAACACGCGATGCTCCAACTTTCTGTATCAGTTGTGCGGTGATCGTGTTCTTCGAAAAAGCGAGAGCGTCGCGCAGGCTCACCTCGTTGCCGGAGGGCGGTTTGCCGTCGGATGGGCGCCAGAGTTCGCCGTCGCCGACCGGAATCTCGACGGCCTGATCGATGAAGGTCGCCTCGGAACTGAGGCCCTGACGGAAGGCCTCGCCATAGACGAACGGTTTGAACGTCGAGCCGGGCTGGCGGCGCGCCTGTCGCACGTGGTCGAACGCGTCGCGCTCGAAGTCGCGGCTGCCGACCCAGGCCCTGATCTGTCCGTCGCGCGGGTCGATGGCCAAAAAGCCGGCCTGGATCATCGTCTTTTGCTGGCGCAGGCTCGGCAGAAAAGCCGGGTTGGCCGTGAGTTGGCGGATGGCGTTCTCGTCGTTGACTCCCGCTTCGCGGGCCCTGCGATACTCCGTCGTTTCGCGGACCAGTTCCCGGACCAGATCGTTCTTCGACGTCCAGACCGAGCGGCGCGACCAGACGGCGTTCGCCAGATTCTGCAACTGAAGGCCCCTGTTTTCGACGGCGCGCGTGGCTAAAGTCTGCAGGCGTGAATCGAGAGTGGTGTGGACGATAAGCCCGTCGCTGTAGATGTTGTAGTCGTTGCGATCGGCCCAATCGATCAGCCAGCGACGCAATTGCTGCGCGAAGTGCGGCGCCGGCCCGGTTTTTTCGTACTGGCGTTCGAAGTCGAGGCGCAGTGGTGCCTTCTTGAGCGCTGCGAGTTTGCCGGTCGGCAGCTTTCCGCGCCGCGCCATCTGCGTGAGGACGACGTTGCGCCGTTGCAACGAACGTTCCGGATTGAGCATTGGATTGTAATAACTGGTGCCCTTGAGCATGCCGACCAGGGTGGCGCTCTGCAGGACGTCGAGCTTCCCGGCCGACGTGTCGAAATAGGTGCGGGCGGCCATCTCGATGCCGAAGGCGTTGTACAGGAATGGCACAGTGTTGAGATAGGTTTCGAGGATCTCGTCCTTGCTGTGCACCGCCTCGATCTTGAAGGCGGTGATCGCTTCCTTTAGTTTTCGGTTCAGCGTCGGTGCCCGGCC